>JAISNB010000108.1 GCA_031276435.1 Burkholderiaceae bacterium
CCCAGGCGCTTGACTTTGTCGGCCTCGTATTCCTGATAGTTGCCGTCGAAGAATACCCATTGGCTGTCGCCTTCGGCGGCCAGGATGTGCGTGCAGATGCGGTCCAGAAACCAGCGGTCGTGGCTGATGACCATGACGCAGCCCGCAAATTCCAGCAGCGCGTCTTCCAGCGCGCGCAGGGTTTCCACGTCGAGGTCGTTGCTCGGCTCGTCGAGCAGCAGCACGTTGCCGCCTTGCATCAGGGTTTTGGCCAGGTGCAGGCGCCCGCGTTCGCCGCCCGAGAGCAGGCCCACTTTCTTTTGCTGATCGCCTCCGTTGAAGTTGAAGCGTCCGCAATACGCGCGGCTGGGCATCTGGAATTTGCCCACGGTGATGGTGTCCAGTCCGCCGGAAATGTCTTGCCACACGGTTTTGTCGTCGGACAGGTCTTCGCGGCTTTGATCCACGAAGGCCAGTTTCACGGTTTGACCAATGTGCACTTGGCCCGAGTCGGGCTGTTCCTTGCCCGCCACCAGTTTGAACAATGTGGATTTGCCCGCGCCGTTGGGGCCGATGATGCCCACGATGGCCCCGGCTGGCACTTTGAAGCTCAGGTTGTCAATCAGCAGCCGCTCGCCAAAGCTCTTGGAGACGTTCTTGAATTCGATCACGTCGTTGCCCAGGCGCTCGGCCACGGGGATGAAGATTTCCTGCGTTTCGTTGCGCCTCTGGTATTCATAGTCGGACAGTTCCTCAAAGCGCGCCAGGCGCGCCTTGCTTTTGGCTTGGCGGCCCTTGGGGTTCTGGCGCGCCCATTCCAGTTCTTTTTTCATGGCCTTGGCGCGCGCGTCTTCCGACTTTTGCTCCTGTTCCAGGCGTTTTTCCTTTTGTTCCAGCCACGAGCTGTAGTTGCCTTTCCACGGAATGCCCTGGCCGCGATCCAGTTCCAGAATCCATTCGGCGGCGTTGTCCAGGAAGTAGCGGTCGTGCGTGATGGCGACCACGGTGCCCGCAAATCGCTGCAAGAAGATTTCCAGCCACTCCACGCTTTCGGCGTCCAGGTGGTTGGTGGGTTCGTCGAGTAGCAGCATGTCGGGCCTGGACAGCAGCAGCTTGCACAGCGCCACGCGGCGCTTTTCGCCGCCAGACAGGTTCTTGATTTGCGCTTCCCATGGCGGCAGGCGCAGCGCGTCGGCGGCAATTTCAAGCTGGTGTTCGCTGTCGGTGCCAGCGGCGGCAATGATGGCTTCAAGCCGAGCCTGCTCTTCGCTCAGCGCGTCAAAGTCGGCATCGGGTTCGGCATAGGCGGCGTAGATTGCTTCCAGCCGCGTGCGCGCCTGGTTGACCTCGCCCATGGCCAGTTCCACTTCCTGGCGCACGGTGTTCTCGGGGTCGAGTTGCGGCTCTTGCGGCAGGTAGCCAATGTCCAGCCCCGGCATGGGGGTGGCTTCGCCCTCGATCTCCTGGTCGATGCCAGCCATGATTTTGAGCAGCGTCGATTTGCCCGATCCATTGAGTCCCAGCACGCCAATCTTGGCGCCGGGGAAAAAGCTCAGTGAAATGTCTTTCAGAATCTGCCGCCTGGGCGGCACGATCTTGCCGACGCGGTTCATGGTGAAAACGTATTGGGCCATGCAAACTTTCTTCTCTCGGGTACTGCAAAAACAATGGCTTGCCGCCCGCGTGGAGCGGGCAGAAAACCTCGGTGGATTGTGGTCGCGCCTCGCGCGCGCAGGACCAGGCCCAAAGCGGGCCGGGCAAGCCCATTATCCGTGCCTGTCCGGACAGGCACGCGCCCGCGCTGGCAGGCGCTGGCGGGCTGCCGCGCGCGCGGCGTTTTTCGGCCCATGGCGTTTGCCACCGTCAATCGTGTGATAATAGCCCCGCCTGCGGGACACCAGTGCATCCGCAGCGCCAGCATTCACGCTGGGGACGAAGCGGTTCAATCAATCACAGACACGCCGCCCTCCCGATCCGAAAACCCGATCTGCCCTTGACTGGCCGGTGCATCACACCGGAGCGGGCTGATTGCCAAGCGCCTGCCCGATTTGATGCGGCGCCATCCATTGATGAACTTTGAAGAACTGAATCTGGCCACAGCCTTGGTGCAAGCCGTAAAAGAGCAAGGCTATACCCAACCCACGCCCATTCAAGAGCAAGCCATCCCCTTGGTGCTGGCTGGGCACGACCTGCTGGCTGGCGCACAAACGGGCACCGGCAAGACGGCTGCCTTTGCGCTGCCCATGCTGGACATGCTCTCCAGAACGCCCGCCGCGCACCCGCGCGCCACACGCGCGCTGGTGCTCACGCCCACGCGCGAGCTGGCCGCGCAGGTGGAAGATGCCATGCGCGTCTACGGCAAGCACCTGCCCCTGAAGTCCACCGTGATTTTTGGCGGCGTGGGCATGAATCCGCAAATCGAGCGCATGCAATCTGGCGTCGACATTCTGGTGGCTACGCCGGGCCGCCTGCTCGACTTGCAAAACCAGGGCCATCTGGACTTGTCGCACGTCGAAATCCTGGTGCTCGACGAGGCCGACCGCATGCTGGACATGGGCTTCATCCACGACGTCAAGAAAGTGCTGGCCCTGCTGCCCGCGCAAAAGCAAAGCCTGCTGTTTTCGGCCACCTTCTCCGACGACATCCGCGCACTGGCGGCCAGCCTGCTCAAAACGCCCAGAAGCGTCCAGGTCACGCCGCCCAACACCACGGTCGAGCGCATCCAGCAAGTCATTTACCCGGTGGGCCGCGAGCGCAAGAAAGAAGTGCTGGTGCACCTGATCGAATCGGGCAACTGGAACCAGGTGCTGATTTTCACGCGCACCAAATGGGGCGCCAACCACGTGGCCGAATACCTGACACAGCATGGCATCAAGGCCATGGCGCTGCACGGCAACAAAAGCCAGACCGCGCGCACCCAGGCGCTGGCCGAATTCAAAAGCGGCGAACTGCGCGCGCTGGTAGCCACCGACATTGCCGCCCGTGGCATCGACATCGATGACTTGCCCCACGTGGTCAACTACGAAATCCCCAACGTGCCTGAAGACTACGTGCACCGCATTGGCCGCACGGGCCGCGCGGGCGCCAGCGGCGAAGCCGTCAGCCTGGTGTGCATGGACGAAGAGGGCTTCATGATGTCCATCGAGCGTTTCACCAAACAGCAAATCCCGGTCAAAATCCTGGACGGCTTTGGCCCCGCCGAAGGCGAGCGGGCCGCGCCCATCGCCATGGGTCGGCAAACGCTTTGGGGCGGCCTGGGAGCCGCGCCCGGACGCGAAGTCATGCAGCAAGCCGCCCGCGCCGCGCGGCAAGAGATGGCGCAGCGCCTGCGCGAAAACAAGGCCCGACAGGGCGGCGGCCGCCGCAACCCCAACACCCGTGGCAACCCGGCCGCCGCGCCCGGCAACAACGCCCATGGCGAAGAAGCCCATCTGCCGTCCCGGGGCACGCAGCAAGACATCAATGGCCGCATGGACGACGGCGACAACCGCAACAACCCGCAGCGCCGCCGTCGGCGCGGCAGCCGCCGCGGCCCGGGTGCCACCATCACGCGCTCTGGCAACAGCCACCAGACACCGCGCCAGGCGCCGCCGCCGGTGGACGACTTCGACGATGACCGCGATCTGGATCAACTGCCGCGCCACATCGATCCGCTGCAAACCAACCTTCATGGCCGTCGGCGCGAAAACCGCGGCCCCAGCCATGGCGCCGTGGGCCAGCCCGATCCGATGCGCACCAGCATCGACATGATGAGCCGCTCCGGCAACGGCGGCGGCAACCGGAATCGCAACCGGACAACCGGGGCAGGCCGCAGCCGCCCCGGCGGCGGTGGCGGCAATCGCTCCGGCGGCGGCTTGGGCCGCTAAGCCCCGGCCTTGCCGCCAGCCAGCATCGCGCCTGGTTGCAGCCATCCCTGAAAAAGCCCTGCGCCGCGCCGCCACTGCGGCGGTCAGCATCAGCCGCGCGCGCCGGGCATTGCGGAGCGCACAAACAGCGTCATCAGCGGCATGCCGTCCAGGGCGCGGCTGCGGTGACCATGCACCTGCGGATCAAAACACTGACCCGCGGGCAATGTGTCGCTGGAATAAAAAAACTCGCCCGGCCCAAACACGCGCGCCGTGCCATCGCGCAGGCCAATCTCCATGCGCCCGCCAAGCACCACCAGCCACTGCAGCGTGCCCGTGCAATGGAAATCGCTGGCAAACCCCGCGGGACTCCAGCGCCATTGCGCGCCCGCCGTGCCCATCAGGGCCGAGAGCCGCGCCGCGGGCGTGCCTTCGGGCAGCAGCAGCGGCGCATCACGAAAACGCGCGCGGCCATCGGGGCCGGTAAACAAAACGGGTTCGGTCAAAAGCGGCAATGTGGTCATGGTGAAAACCCTGGCAATCCATTCATGGCGATACGCCAAGGTTGTAGCAGATGCGCGGCCCAAGCGCCCATGGCTTGCGGGCCGTTGCCAGTCAGAACCACGCCAAAAAATACGCTTAACCCCGAATGACAGTTTCCTGCGTTTCAGTCCATGTCCTTTTTTTCATTTCAAGGAGTCATCGGCATGCAACGCCCATTCAAACGCTTGCCCTTTTGCAGCGCGCTGGCCGCCAGTCTGCTCTGGCTGGCTGACGCCAGCACGTGTGCCCACGCCATGGGCACTTTCATCGACATCCAATTGGTCGATCGCAGTACCGGCGCCACACTGCCGGTGTACAAGCACAAGGGCCAATACTGGCTGGCGGGCCAGCCCGGTGTGCGCTACGCCATCCAGATGCGCAACAAAACCTCTGGCCGGGCACTGGCCGTCATGTCGGTCGATGGCGTCAACATCGTCTCTGGCGAAACCGCCGCGTGGGAGCAAACGGGCTATGTGCTGGAGGGCAACCAGTCCGCCCAGATCACCGGCTGGCGCAAAAGCGATTCGGAAGTGGCCGCCTTCCATTTCACCGCGCTGCCCAACGCCTATGCCAGCCGCACCGGGCGGCCACAGAATGTGGGTGTCATCGGCATTGCCGTTTTCCTGGAGCGCGATCCCCTGCCACCGCCGCCGCCTGTTTCAGCGCCTGACTGGCCGGTGCCGCAAACCGAATCAGCCGCCGAAATCGCGCAGGACCGCTCCGCCGCCGAAGAATCCAGGCAAGCCCCACCCACAGCCGATGTCCTGGCCGATTCCGCCAGTCGCCACCGCCGCGCCACGGAACGCGGCGCGCAACGCCTGGGCACCGGCCACGGCGCGCGCGAGCACTCGCAAGTGAGCAACACCGATTTCGAGCGCGCCACCAGCGCCCCGGTCGAGATCATCACCGTGCGTTACGACAGCCGCGAAAACCTCATCGCCATGGGCGTTTTACCTGCGCCACCACGCGCGCCGCAGCCCAATGCGTTTCCGCAAACGCCGTCTGTGGGCTATGTGCCAGACCCGCCGCGCGGGCGCTAAGGGGCATCCAATGCCCGCCGCGGCACTTGCCAGCGCGCGCCGCGATAATGCGGCGCATGTCCCGCCCCGCCGATGCCGCGCCCGCCGACGAAGCACTCATGCTCGCTTACGCCAGTGGCGACGCGCTGGCCTTTGAAATGCTGTTCGATCGTCACAATCTGCGCCTGTGGCGCTACCTGCGGCGCAGCGCTGGCACCGACGCCTGCGCCGACGATCTGGCGCAGGACGTCTGGTTGAACGTGGCACGCGCGGCCACCAGTTACCGCGCCCAGAGCAATGCCCGCTTCAGCACCTGGTTGTTCACGCTGGCGCACAACCGGCTTGTCGACCACTGGCGCGCCAGCCGCCCGGTCGACAGCCTGGATCAGGAAACGGACAGCGGCGAGCGCCTGCTCGATCAACTGGCAGCCGACTCCGGCTTCGGCCCGCTGCGCCAACTTGAATCGCGCCAGCAGGCCATGCAACTGCTCGCGGCGCTGGACGCGCTGCCGCCCGAACAGCGCGAAGCCTTTTTGCTCCAGGCCGAAGCGGGCATGCGCGTGGCCGAAATCGCCACCGCCACCGCCGTGCCGCTCGAAACCGCCAAAAGCCGCCTGCGCTACGCCCGCAAAGCCATGCGCCAAGTTCTGGAGGCCCCATGAACCACAAACCCACGCCCGGTGACGATCTGGTCAACCGTTACCACCAGGCCATCCGGATCGAAGGCGCAACGCCCGACGCGCAACTGCGCGCGCGCGTTCTGGCCCAGGCCAGGGCGCTGACTGAAAAAGCCGCCACCGCCGCGCCAATAACCACTGCACCGGCGCGCCACGCCCAGGCCCCCGCGGCCAATGACCGCCGCTGGCTGCTCACCGCCGTTGCCAGCATCGCCGTTGTGGGCTTGAGCAGCCTGCTGGCGCTGCAATGGCGCCATTTGCCACAACAAGAAGACCTGCTGCAAGAAAACCGCCCACAGGCGGCGCCGCAAACAGCGGCAGCGCCAAACCCCGCCGCAACGCGCGAAAAAGAGCGTGCCGAACCCGCGCCGCGGCAGGACGCCGCCCAAGAGCCGCCGCCAGCGCAAGATGCGGCCATCGCCGAAGAAACCGCGCCACCTGCGCGCGCCGCCGCCAAACCACAATCCGGCCCGTGGCTTGACGCCATGTCCGCGCCCTGGCCAGCATCAAAAGAGCGTCTGTCGCGGCAAAAACAGGCAGGCACCCAATCCCGCGCCAGCCGCGCCATAGAACACGAAGAGAGGAAACCCGCAGCGCCCGGGGCGGCGGCGGCCCAATCCCTGGCGCTGCCGCCACCGCCGACCTCGCCCGCGCCAGAAAACCCGCCAGCGGACAGACTCGCCGCAGCGCGCCAGACTCAAGCCGCGCCCGCCGCCGCGGACCTTGACGCCATGGCGGATGAACGCGCGGCAGCCTCGCAACCATCCGCCCTGGCCGCAGGCCGCACCGCAGCCCAAGCCGACCCTGCGTCTGAAGTGGCCGCAACGCCAGCGGCTGCGCCGCAACCATTCCCGGAAAGCGACGCAGCACTGGGCGATGCCGCCGCAACTGCCCCGCAAGCGCGGCAAAACAGCGCCGCGCCCGTCGGCGCGCCCCACTGCGCGGGCTGCACCCCGCTCATGCTGGCCGCCGGGCGCGGCGACCACGCCCTGGTGCGAAAGCTGTTGCAAACCGGCGCCGACGCGCGGCGCAAAGACGCCCAAAACCGCACCGCCGCCGACCACGCGCGCCAGGCCGGTCACGCCGATCTGGCCCGTTTGCTCGACGCAGCCGCCGCCAGCAACGCAACCGGAACGCGGCTTCCTGCTGCTGACGCGCCATAATGGGCCGCATGAAATTTCTGCACACCATGCTTCGCGTAGGCGATCTGGATCGCTCTATCCACTTTTACACCCGGGTGCTCGGCATGCAACTGCTGCGCCGCGTTGAAAACCCGCAATACAAATACACGCTGGTCTATCTGGGCTTTGGCGGCGGCAACCCCGACCAGGCCGAACTGGAACTGACCTACAACTGGGACACAAGCAGCTACGAACACGGCAGCGCCTATGGGCACATTGCCATCGGCGTGCCCGACGCCTACGACGCCTGCGCAAAAATCAAAGCCGCGGGCGGCCAAGTCACACGCGAAGCCGGCCCGCTCAAAGGCGGCTCCACAGTCATCGCCTTCGTCACCGACCCGGACGGCTACAAAATCGAACTGATCGAACAGGCTGAAAACGCCTGAGCGGCGGCGGTGGCGCTGATCGGCTGCGCCCGCCTGCCTGAAGCCCGCCCCCTGGAAGGTGGCGCGAAGCGCCGGGTGAGGGGTGCTCCCGCGCAAAACACAACGCATCACCTTGCCATCAAGGGCCACCAGGCCTGATGGGCTTTATTCGCACGCCCACAAAAAAACCGTCATTGCGAGGAGCGACGCGGCAATCCACTGCCTCCACGCACAGCGAAGCAACAGCCATGGAATGCAGCCCGCAAAAAAGCCACCCCGAAGAGTGGCTTTTGAACCCGCGCGGCATTGGGTTTCGCGCGCCGCGCACAGCGTTTGTGTCTTCAGCCGCCCGCCTTACCGCACCCTTGTGCGCCTTGCCGCAACAGCGGCCATCGCCAGCACACCCAGCCCCATCAGCCCATACGCCCGGCGGTCAAGTGTCGGTACCGCGCTGGCCGAAAACGGCACCAGCGAAAGACTGGCACTGGCCTTGCAAGGCGGCATGGACGCGGCAGAACCATCCCAGCAAAAAGCGCCCATATTGGCGGCAAAAGCCTGCGCCGTATTGGTCAGCGTACCCGAAGTGCCTGCATCCACACTGGCCGTTATCGTATAAACCTGACTCTCATTGGGATGCAAAGTAATCCCGCTGGGGGCAAACAACGCCATGGAACCACTGCCCGGGCTGGGACAGCCACTGCCAGCACAAGACCAGGCCCCGTTGCTCAAGCCCGGGGGCAATGCGTCGCTGACACTCACGCCCGTCACATCCACCGCGCCCGTATTGGCCAGCGCAATGGCATAACGCACGGCATCCGGGCCGTTTTGACTGGCTGTCTTTGTCACCGATAACTTCCCGGCGCAAAGTGGCGCGCCGGTGGGCTGAACCCATATCCCGGCCCCACCAGTGGGACTATAGGTTGCAATCACAATCTCATTCAGGCCAGGCCGCCAGCCTTTGCTCAGTACGATCTCCTGCAAGGGAAGGTTCCAGGTGTTCAAGTAATTTGTTCCAGGCGGAAGAACAAGATTATCCGTATCATTGACGAAAACATGATAAATGAAATCATCCGCACCCAGTTTTACGGATAAATTAAATGTCGGAGCATCCCCGGGATCCAGATAAAACACATAGCGGTACCAGAAGGTTCCTGTTGGAGGGGAACTCCGGCTGATAAATCTCGAAACTGTAGAGTTCGTCCAGTGACCGTTGGTTATTGTACCAGTCAAAGCATTAGCCCATCCTGAAGGCAGCAAAGACGGCTTCGTATCTATATCAGAAGACAAGGCGCCGCTTTGGCCAATATATTTCCAGTTTGCATCCGGTGTGCCTAGAGGCAAGGCACCCGTGCCGGATGAATTGACACCGGTATTGAAAATAACCGGGTCTGTGCTGCAAGTAACGCTGGGTTGCGCCCAGACCGGCGTGGACGCAGCAGCAAGCAAACAAAAACCGGCAAGGGTTTTGAACGCCAGTTGGCGTAAGAGTATGAGATGTGAAGCTCTGGAACCAGCGAATTTTTTGAAAATATTATAACAAATTTTTAGATTGCTGATTGCTGATTGCTGATTGCTGATTGCTGATTGCCATTATACCATGAGTCAGAATAAAGTCCAGAACTTCCGGAATTTATTTCTGATGCGTTGCCATTTAGCATATCTTGCTCCTTGCAAGTTGACGGGATGGGTGGGTGTTGCGCCTTCGCGCCCCTTGCCTTGCCGCTTGCTCACGCTGCCTTGTGGCGCTTGCGCTGCGTTGAGCAACGCGGCAACAGGGGAGCATGATTGGTGGCATCGGCGTGGAGCCAAGACACGCATGTCATGCTAGCAGCATTCCCGCGCTTTGCAACAGGCAGAGCGGCGCGAAAGCGTAAAAAACGCGGAAAGTGTGAAATAGTTCCACTTTTTGATGGGTGTGTGTTGTTTTTTGCCCACCCTCTCTCGCCCCATCCTCTCCCCCGCCCCTCTCCACAAGTGGAGAGGGGCATATTGCACTCTCCCCTTTGGGGAGAGATGGAGAGAGGCCCCGGGGCACTCTCTCCCTAAAAGGGAGAGAGGTCAGCAGGGGCGGTGCGTTTATCACCCTCGCCCCCTTGGGGGAGAGGGTTGGGGTGAGGGGACATTGCTTCTTTGCCCGTGAAGGAGAGAGAGGGTATGCGTCATTGCGAGCGCCCGCAGGGCACGTGGCAACCCATCCTCTTTTCGCTGCGCGATGGTTGGCATGCGGCGGCGCGAGCAGTAAGGGCTTCGCACATGAAGGTCGATGGATTGCCGCGTCGCTGCGCTCCTCGCAATGACGAGGCCTTGTATGCTGTGCGCTGTGTGTAGGCCACTGATGCGCCTCAGCGCGGGTTTGGGGTGGGTTTGAAACCCGCCCCTGCCATACCATTGAGCTGTTTTCTTCGTCATTGCAGGGTCGCAGCAATCCAGTGTCAAGCGCCGGGGACGGGCCGCCATCAAAACCGGTAGAACGCGCGAATGCGGTTGCAGGCGTCTTCTGGCGTATCGACCACTTCAAGCAGGTTTTGCTCGCCCGGCGAGATGGCGCCTTCAGCGGCCAATTGGTCGACAAGGCGCAGCATGGCCTGCCAGTAGTCGCGCCCGTACAGGATGATGGGAACGGGTTTGACCTTGTTGGTTTGCACCAGCGTGAGCACCTCGAACAGTTCGTCCAGCGTGCCGAATCCGCCAGGAAACGCCACCAGCGCCCTGGCGCGCATCATGAAGTGCATTTTGCGCAGCGCAAAGTAGTGGAACTTGAAGGACAGCGCGGGCGTGACGTAGGGGTTGCCCGATTGTTCGTGCGGCAGCGCGATGTTCAGCCCGATCGATGGCGCGCCGACGTCGTGCGCTCCGCGGTTGGCCGCTTCCATCACGCCCGGCCCGCCGCCTGTGCAGATGACCAGGCGCCGCTGGCTGGGCAGGCCCTGGCAGCAAGAGGCAATCAGGCGCGCAAAGGTGCGGGCGTCTTCGTAATAGCGCGCGTTGCGCACGGCCAGTTCGGCCTGGCCGATGGCCTGGGCGTCGCCGCTGGCGCGGGCTTTTTCCTGTTGCGCCAGCGCCTGCTCGCGCGAGACCAAGCGCGCGCTGCCGTAGACCACCAGTGTGTTTTCGATGCCCATGGCTTCCAGCGCCAGGTCGGGCTTGAGCAGTTCGAGCTGCAAGCGCACGCCCAGGGTGTCGCGCCGGGTCATGAATTCGGGGTCGGCAAACGCCAGCCGGTGCGAGTCAGGTTCCAGCAAATGGTTGTGATCCGTGCTGGTTTGCCATTCGGCCCAGGCCTGGGCCAGCGGCGGGTAGCCAGTGCCGTTGCCGTTGTTGTTGTTTTGGGTGGTGTTCATCGCGCGCTATTCTAAAAGTCACTGCCGCGTCGCCCGCAGCGCGGCGTGGCGCAAATGAAAAAGCTCCCGGCAAGGGAGCTTTGGGGCAAGGCGGGCAGCGGCGCCATCGCCACGCGCGCGGCAATCAGGCGCAATCAGACGCGTTTGCGGTATTCGCCCGTGCGGGTGTCGATTTCGATCTTGTCGCCCTGGTCCACGAACAGCGGCACCGCCACCTCAAAGCCGGTGGTGATTTTGGCGGGCTTGAGCACTTTGCCCGATGTGTCGCCCTTGACGGCTGGCTCGGTCCAGGTGATTTCGCGTACCACGGTGGTGGGCAGTTCGACCGAGATGGCCTTGCCGTCGTAGAACACCACTTCGACGGCCATGCCGTCGTCCAGGTAGTTGAGCGCGTCGCCCATGTTTCCGGCCTCTACCTCGTACTGGTTGTACTCTGCGTCCATGAAGACGTACATGGGATCGGCAAAGTAGGAGTAGGTGCATTCCTTGTGGTCGAGGATGACCTGATCCATTTTGTCGTCGGCCTTGAAGACGACTTCGGTGCCCATGTTGTTGAGCAGGGCCTTGAGTTTCATGCGCACGGTGGCGGCGCCGCGCCCGCCACGGGCGTATTCGGTTTTCAGCACGATCATGGGGTCTTTGCCGTGCATGATGACATTGCCGGCGCGGATTTCCTGGGCGATTTTCATGGTGTTTTTTGCTCTCTGGTGATTGGGATTGGGGGCGCTTGCGACGCGCGCGCGTCGCCTCTGGCAAATGGCTGGAAAAAGCGCCCCGCATTGTGCAGGGGCTGGGCCATTGACTGGCGCAAAGCTTTGTATTCTATCGTTTTTGCCTGGCGCTCTTTGGGGCCGCTTTTTTCAGGCGGGCGCAGATTTTTCCCGCACGAAGGCCAGCAGCCGCGTGCACAGGTCGCTTTGTTGCAACACGCGCGCGCGCGCGGCTTGCACGCATTCGCGCCAGAGCGCAAGCTGCCCGGGCGCGGGCCAGCCGCCTTGCGTGGGCAGGGCGTCGGGCGCTGCCATGCCGTTCCAGGCGCGGTGGAACTGGCGCAGCGACGCTGGCGCGTCCAGCCAGTCCAGAAAGGCTTCCAGCTTGGCGTGGTGCGCCCTGTCGTGCTGCGGGTAGATGTGCCAGAGCAGTGGCTGGCCAGCCCACAGCGCGCGCGTGAGGGAATCTTCGCCGCGCACAAAGTTCAGGTCGCACGCCCACAGCAATGGGTCGTAGCCGGTTTGCGGCAGATGGGGCAGCCAGGTGATTTCCAGCGGCGCGCCGCTGGCCGGGGCGGTGGTGCGGCTGTTGTTGCTGCCGCCACGCCGCTGCTGCCGCAAGGCCAGGCGGCTGGCCCGCGCGGCGCGGCCAGCGGTGACGAGCAGGCGCGTCGTGAATGGCGCCGCGCCAAGCTGCGCCAGCCATTCGGGCAGGGCCGCTGGCTCGTAGCAAAACAGGCTGGCCCAGCGCGCCTCGGGCATGGTGGCCGCGCCGCTGGCACTGTGGGCGGCGCGCCAGGCCTGGCGGTCAAAAGCGTCTTGCCGCGCCAGCAAATCGCGCTCGCGCAGCAGGCCGCCCGTGTCGTCCGTGAAGCCCGGGTAATAAAACCACTTGGTCCAGCCCGCCGCCGGGCCATGCAGCACGGGCGAGGGCAGGCCGTGCATGCGCCGCACGTAGCTTTGGGCGGACAGGTATTCGAGGTTGATCCACACTGGCGGCGGTGGCGGCGCGGCGTGGCCGGAACGCGCGCCAGCGGCCACAAACTCGGGCGGCAACTGGCAGCCAAAGGCTTCCACCCACACGTCAGAGCGCGGCAGGCTGGCAAGTTGCCGCACGGCAATGGGTTGCGTCCACGGCAGCACTTGCACGCCCGCTGCCGCACCATCCAGAGCGCCGGGGGCCATCCAGCGCAGCGCGCTGGCGTTGTCTGCCCACAGGCGCACCTGCTGGCCGCGCCCGGCCAACTGGCGCGCCAGACGCCAGCACACGCCCAGATCGCCATGGTTGTCTATGACCCGGCAAAAAATGTCCCAAAGGGGCGCGGGATTGGATGGCGTGGCGGGCCGCTCAAGCATGCGGCCATTGTGCCCAAGCGCGCGCCTGGGCGCCGCGCTGCGTAAACTTGGCACCATGAGCGACTCTGCGCAACCCGAAACAAACGCCCCCGCCCCCGCGCCGCAAGCGCCAGAAGAAGCGGATGCCGCTGCCGCTGCTGCCACCGTGCCACAGGCGGGGGGCGATGGCGTTGATGACGGCCCCGCCAAGCCCGCCCGGCCCGCGCACGCGCCCGCGCTGCTGGCACAGGTGGCGGCGCTGCCGCCGTTGCCCGGGGTGTACCGCTATCTGGACGCCAGCGGGCAGGTGTTGTACGTGGGCAAGGCGCGCAACCTGAAAAAGCGCGTGTCCAGCTATTTCCACAAGAACCACGGCGGCACGCGCATCGGGCACATGGTCAGCAAGATTGCGCGGCTGGAGACCACGGTGGTGCGCTCCGAGGCCGAGGCGCTGATTCTTGAAAACAACCTCATCAAGCAGCTTGGCCCCAAGTACAACATCCTGTTTCGTGACGACAAGAGCTACCCCTACCTCAAGCTCAGCGGCGCTGGCCGCGCGCCAGCCAGCGCCACTGCCGCTGCCGCCGTGCAACCCGGCGCGGTGCCGTCGCCGCCCGATCCAGCCGACTTTGCGCGCGTGGCCTATTACCGTGGCGCGGTCGACAAGCGCCACCGCTACTTTGGCCCGTACCCCAACGCCTGGGCGGTCAAGGAGACCATTCAACTGCTGCAAAAAGTGTTTCGCCTGCGCACCTGCGAGGACACGGTGTTTGCCAACCGCACGCGGCCCTGCCTGCTCTACCAGATCAAACGCTGCCTTGGCCCGTGCGTGGGCGCCATCGGCCAGGGCGACTATGCCGCCAGCGTGCGCGACGCCGAGCAGTTCTTGCGCGGCCAGACGCAAACGCTGCTGCAAGAGATGGAAGCGCGCATGCTGGCGCACGCCGCCAAACTGGAGTTCGAGCAGGCCGCCGCGCTGCGCAACCAGATCATCTCGATTGCCAGCGTGCTGCACCAGCAGGCGGTGGAAGTCGGCTCGGATGCCGACGTGGACATTCTGGCCGTCAAAGTGCAGGGCGGACGCGCCTGCGTCAACCTGGCCATGGTGCGCGGCGGCAGGCACCTGGGCGACCGCGCCTACTTCCCCTCGCATCTGGAAGAGGCGCACGGGCTGCGCGCCGAAGCGGAATCAGCCGACGGGCAAAGCGCCATGAGCGTGCAGGCGCGGGTGCTCGACGCCTTTGTCGCGCAGCACTACCTGGGCGTGCCCGTGCCCGCGCAGATCATCACCAGCGAGCCGGTCAGCGCCGAACTGTTGCAAGCCCTGTGCGACCAGGTTGAAAGCCGCGTCACCGCCACATGGCATCCGCGCGGCCAGCGCCGCGTCTGGCTGGACATGGCACGCCGCAACGCCGAGCTGCAACTGGCACGCCTGCTGGCGCAAGAAGGCTCGCAGCGCGCGCGCACCCTGGCGCTGGCCGAGGCGCTGGATCTGCCCGCCGACGATCTGGAGCGCCTGCGCATCGAATGCTTCGACATCAGCCACACCGCAGGCGAATCCACACAGGCCAGTTGCGTGGTATTCGAGGCCTACCGCATGCGGCCCGGCGAATACCGGCGCTTCAAGATCGAAGGCATCACCCCCGGCGACGACTACGCCGCCATGCGCCAGGTGCTGGAGCGCCGCTATGGCCGCCTGCTGCAAGCGCAGCGCGCCGCCCAGGACGCGGGCGGCCCCGTGCCCGCCAACGCGCGCCTGCCCGATCTGGTGCTGATTGATGGCGGACGCGGCCAGGTAGCCGTCGCGCGCGAGGTGTTCGGCCAACTCGGGCTGGACATCGCACTCATCGTTGGCGTGGAAAAAGGCGAAGGCCGCAAAGTGGGGCTGGAAGAACTGGTCTTTGCCGATGGCCGCGCCAAAGTGCGCCTGGGCCACGACTCGGCCGCGCTGATGCTGGTGGCGCAAATCCGCGACGAGGCCCACCGCTTCGCCATCACCGGCATGCGCGCCGCGCGCGCCAAGGTGCGCGTGGGCGGCAGCAAGATAGAAGAAATACCGGGCATAGGCCCCAGAAAACGCGCACGCCTGCTCCAGCGTTTTGGCGGCGTGCGCGGCGTGCAGGCGGCCAGCGCCAACGACCTAGCCAGCGTGGAAGGCATCTCCCGCGAACTGGCCGAAACCATCTACCGCGCGCTGCACTGAAGATTCCGCCGCCGCCCCTGCCCGCGCCGCGTGCGCACAAGCGTGGTTTTTTTGGAAAAAAACCAACCCGAAACGCGCGCGGCATGCCACAATCGGGCAGCCTATGTTTTTCACCATCCCCACAATCCTGACCTGGACGCGCATTGTCGCCATCCCGCTGCTGGTGGGCGTTTTTTACCTGCCCCTGCCGCAAGAAGTGCGCAACCTGGTCGCCACGGCCATGTTCGTGGTATTCGCCTGGACCGACTGGCTCGACGGCTACCTGGCGCGCAAACTCAAGCAGACCTCTGCCTTTGGCGCCTTTCTCGACCCGGTGGCCGACAAATTCCTAGTCTGCGCCAGCGTGCTGGTGCTGGTGCACCTGGACCGGGCCGACGTATTCGTAGCCCTCATCATCATCGGGCGCGAGATCGCCATCTCCGCGCTGCGCGAATGGATGGCGCAAATCGGCGCCAGCCACAGCGTGGCCGTGCACGCAATCGGCAAACTCAAAACCACCGCGCAAATGCTCGCCATCCCGTTTTTGCTCTACGACGGCAAACTCTTCGGCCTGATCGACACGCACCTGTGGGGCACCGCGCTCATCTGGATTGCCGCCGTGCTGACCATTGGCTCCATGGTCTATTACCTGAAGAAGGCGCTGCCGGAAATCCGCGTGCGCATCAAATAACGCCGCTGGCCGTCAAACCACCATTTCTTGGCGCAACCCGCGCCAACACCCGCTCACTCAATGGGCGGGTTGTCGGGATGGTGAATGCGCTCCCAACGCTTGCCGTCAAACCGGGCAATGTCCTTGCTGCCAACCGACCAGAGCCAGCCGTCGCAGGCATCCACCACATTCGCGTCCTGCAACCCTGGCCTCAAATGGGTTTCCACCGCGCGGAGACCGGCGGCGTGGCTGGCCGGGTCGTAAACAAACAGCCCCAGACTGGAAGCCAGATACAAGCGTCCTTCAAACATCGCCATCGAAGTAAAAAAATGATGCCCATCCACCGTGGGCAAAAGATTGCGAAAACCATCATCCGCGTTCCCCAGCAGCAAAGTGCCGCGCTGCCCACACATCCAGACCCGGGCTTCGGATTCCACAAAAATGCGGGCCACATAGCCTGCGCCTTGCGGTGGCTTCAACCGCCGCCACGTCCGGCCATCCCGGAAAAAGACAAACGCGGGCAACCCGGGCGCATCCACACAGCCCGCAAAATAAATCGCGGATTCATGCGGCCCGTTGATGTCCGACGGCAACAGCCGCTCCTTGACACCGGGCGCCTGCAAAATACCCTCATCCATGTGCACCCAGCAATCCGGCCCCTCGCGCCGGTACACCTGGCCCGCCCCGCCGCAGGCGTAAAGATGATTGCCAATCTGGCGCAAACTGTTCATATAACCCCATCCGCGCGCGCCTTCTGAAAAAACACCCGCGCCGGGAATCTTCTCGTAAACAGCATCCGGCGCCTCTGAAATGAGAAGCTCAACATCCCCTTCCTGGGACATGGCGCACAAGGCAGCGGCGCCTTGGTCTTCGCCACTGCCCTCTCGCCACAGCGCCAGAGCGACATTCCACCAATTCACGTCATCATACGTCCAGAAAGGCTCCTCCGATTCGTCATACATGAACAAGCGCGTATGCGCTGAAAAAGCGGGCATGCTGTCCGGCGACGCGGACAAATAAAGACGGCCCCTTTTGAGCGCAAGCGCATTGGTAAACTCCATGGTCTCACTCATTGTTACCTCTCCTTCAGCGTTGGGCATAAATAAATTCGTCCGCCATCTGGCAAATGCTGGCTTCGATAATTTGGCGCGGCACGGCAAATGCGCAAAGGCATCCGCTTTTTTGCATGCATCCGGCATCCTGTGTTTGCGCTCTTCATGAACAGCGTTCCAATTCTACATCAAGTCAGGCACGCTTGCCGTGCCTTTTCAGCACGCCCGCCACTGCGCACAGCCCATGCCGTGCGTTTCCGGTTTGCTCAGATCAGAAGGCTTGGGTACGCATGCCTTTTACATCTGCAAAAATATCCGTTCCACATGAATCAACAACCACATGAAAACAATGAGAAGCAGAAAATTCGTGATGGAGTGACGCCATCTTATTGGAGCCATGGCGCGCACAGGGATGAATTTGCAGGTTCCCCACGTACACAGCGCCAAAAACAAAACCCATGCAACATAAGGCCAATAGGATCTGTGTATGATGCTTGAGGCAGCCGCAAAAAAGAAGGAGGTTATTTCAACAAAGGTCATCAAATTCAGCCAGCCGCGCGAATAGCCAAAAACCCGCTGGCACCGCTTGCAACTGAATGTGGTGCCAAACAGAACGGCAAGCACTCGCTCCCTGACCGAAAAGTCATGGGGTTTGCACGGGTTTTCCATACAATCTTTCATGAACAACGTGTATTTATTCAAAAAACCTCTGCTTGACTGTCATTGCGAAGGGCTTGGGCCTCGTGGCAATCCATACGGCCCATGGATTGCTTGTCGCCACGCCTTCGGCCCCCCGCTCGCAATGACGATTCTGATATGCCCTGATTTCCCCTCGCCCCCTTGGGCAGAAGCGGCTTGCCGCCCCTCTTTGTGCGGGGCTGGCGCATCGCTGTCGAGCCAGCTTTTTGGAGTGCAAGAATGCCCAACCCGTCGTTGCCGCGATCGCCTCGCAAGAACTGTTGCCCAGCCCCGGAGTGTATCCACCTTTTCCCGCTCTTTCGCGCCGCCCGGGAAAGGCGGCGGCTTTGGCCCAGGCCGCGCCATCATCCATCCGCCAGCCCCGGTGACGAAAGGCATTGGGCAAATCGGCTTTCCTGGTGGTAAAGTTGCGTTGACCATGAGCAAAGTGCATGGCACTGAACGCAAGGCGATGGCTTGCAATGTTTGCTTACCGCCGGGGCCAGGGTGCCCGGACGCAAGGGCACAGCGCACCGCACTTGTCTTGCACTCACTCACGCGCCGATCGGCGGGGAGAGACTTTTGGCCCGCGCGCGGCTTGCAGCGCCGTCCGCAGCCATGGGCAACGGCGGCGCGCAACAAAGGCATTGCTGACGGTGCTTGTTTGTCAAGACAGAAAGGATTTCATCATGGGCCTGGATTCGGTTGAACTGTTGATGGCAGTGGAAGATACTTTTGGTATCCAGATTTCCGATGAGGATGCCCTGAACCTCAGAACGCCAGGGCGGCTTGCCGATTACGTGATGGCGCGCGTGCGCACGGACGGGAGCAAAAACGCGGTTTGCGCATCGCAAAACAGTTTTTATGCGCTCCGCTCCGCGTTGATGCGCGTTTTTGGCGTGCCGCGCAACCAGATTCGTCCCGATACGCCACTGCGTGGCATCGTCGGGGAGCGCCCGGGAGAAAACTGGGAGATATTCACGCAGGCGCTGGCGGCGAAAGGGTTCAGTGGCCCGTCGCTGGAGCCTCCCCGGTGGTTTTCAATCATGATTTGTTTGGGCATTCCTGGCGTGTTGTCACTGTGCCTTTGGCTCGGGGGCGTGCCCATGGATACCCTTGTCTTTGCTTCCATGGTTCTGGCGCTACTGATGACTGCTATTTCTGATAAGTTCACTCCCGCTGCCATAGAGCGTGTCCCCGTAAGACTCCAGACCGTCGCCAATCTGGTTCCCCATGTTGTCAAAACCAAGCAAGAGGTCTGGACACGCGAATCGGTGTTGCGCACCATCTTTCTCATCACGTCCGAGCACTTGCCCGTGCCACTGGAATCCATCCAAGAAGATTCAGATTTTTTCGATGATCTTGGCGCGGACTAAGGCGCTGGTGCGATTCAAAAAACAGATTGTTTGTAAACAAAAGTCGGAAAGGAGGCCATCATGGGCCTGGACGGAGTTGAACTGGTCATGGCGATCGAGGAAGAATTTGGTATTCAGGTTCCCGATGAGGATGCCCAGAACATCGGGACGCCGGGGCAGTTTGCCGATTACGTGATGGCGCGCGTGCGCACGGATGGGAGCAAAAACAACGCGGTTTGCCTGTCACAAAACAGTTTTTACATTCTCCGCTCCGCGCTGATGCGCGTTTTTGGCGTGCCGCGCAACCAGATCCGGCCCGACACGCCGCTGCGTGACATTTTTGGGGAGCAGCCGGAGAAAAACTGGAAAATGTTCAAACAGGTGTTGGCGGAGAAGGGGTTCCGATGTCCGGCGCTGCAACCTGCCGACTGGTTTTTAATTGCGCTAATGCTTGGAATTCCTGCCACGGTGACAGCAGGGCTGGGATTTGCTGGAATGCCGGGTTGGATTCTCCCCATTGTTTTCATCATTATGGTGCTACTGACGGGTTTCGTCCATGTGAAGGTTGTTCCTGACATGATAGTGTCTGAACCCATCAAATTTGAGACCGTCGCCAGCCTGGTTCCCTATGTGGTTAAAACCAAGCAAGAGGTCTGGACACGCGAGTCGGTATTACGCACCATCTTTCTCATTACCTCCGAACAACTGAATATCCCGCTGGAAAACATCAAGGAGGATTCGCATTTTGTCAAAGACCTTGGCGTGGACACATAGCCAGGGCGCGCGCGCGCCGGTTTGGCATGCACATCAACCAACATGTATATGCCAAATATTTTTTGTAGCGGGCGTGCCAGTGTCGATTTTATTTTGTCGCTTTCGCCGGGGGCGGCACTGGCAGGCCTCGGATTTTGGTCCAGTATTCGTCGTGTACGTCTGCGTCCACCGTGGCGGTTGCATGGCTTGGGTAAAGGCCATCTCGCCCGTCCTTGCGCGGCCCGGAAATCCAGTATTCCTCGCCAGATTCGACATCAAAATAGTTTGATTTGTATCCAAAGCCCTTGAGGCTCCGGAAGGATTTTCCACCGTAATAGAGTGTTGCTCCGGTTTTTGAGAAGGTAACGCGCCCAATCCGGGCCGGGCCTGTCAGACCGCCTGCTTTCAATTCGATGTACATGATGCGACTTTTTGCACGACGTCCCGGCGCGCGAACTCTCTGGGGATCGGCTGGATCAGGTGACTCGACAGAAACCAGAAGATTGCCGAGGTAATAGATATTTCCGGAGAGAATGAATGCTTCGGCTTTCTGCCACGCCTTGATGTCGGAAACTTTCGGCACCCTGAAATCAATCCCCATGAAATGACATTGCCCTCCACAATCTGGACAAGCATAAGTGTGCTCATTGCGTTGCCATGCTTCGCGTTCCTGGGCAAGACGTTGTTTTTCCGTCATGAAGCGGCTGGCGCCATCGGACATTCGTGAGTGTTTAAAAAAGCACTTGCGACACGCAAAACATGCGTACTGGAGCAGGTGGCTGCGACTGCGCATTTTGATCCCTTTCAGGCTGATGCTTGCTGGTAACGATCACAAGAAGCTTCATGATTTTTTCTTTCTCAGCTTGGGCAGGGAGAGCAAAGGCTCAAGCATGCGAATGATTTTCTTGCTGAACTCGGCATCGTCAATGTCAAGAATGTAATGCGGTTTCGCGCCCGGATAAGGAATGCCGATGCTGGCGTTTTTCATTTCCGCCGCCAGCGCATCCAGTTTCTTGATGAACACGGTGTTGTCACAGACCAGCAGCGCCGGTTTGTCGTGCACATAAATCACGTACTCACCAAACATCTTTTTATGCCGCAGTGCGCCAACGCCAGCAATCTGGTCGCACACATATTCAATGAATTCGGGCGTAGTACTCATGATTTTTCAACCACGCTGGAAATGCGGAGTGCCTCGGTTTGAAGTGATCGCGTACTGGTTTGCACCGGAAAAGATATTGTTTGTTGAATATCGCTGGCAAGCAGCAAATGAGAGTGTGTCATTTCAAATATTTCTTTATCAGGCGAATGATTACAGTCAGCGGGATGGCGGCAAGCATGACGGCGATGTATAATACAACAAACTCAATCTCATTATCGCCACTCATGCGAGACAAGTAACGCTCAAATTTTTCGTCAGATAAAATGAGTGGGAACAGCATCAAAGCCAGTCCCAAGGCACAGAAAAGTGCGATAATGAACCAGACCCAGAATTCCGGAGGCGGCCAGTTACGAAAAACAGCCCAGGCAATACCGAAAAAGATACATCCGCCTACAATAAATACGCAGGAGCGGGGGAAAACAGTGTCAGCTGCAAGCCAGTCAAAAAATCGTTGCATCATCGTGCGCTACAGTGCAGGCAGCGGACATGTTGCCGCGAGTTCAAGAAAGGCATGCGCGGTAGCAGTGTGAGCAGCTTTTTCAGCAGGCACTTTGAGTTACCACAGACTGGATGATAGCGGCTGCACCCGGTTTGACGAGCCGCATGCCGGATTGTTGTGTGCATAAACCATGTCGCCAAACATCTAAATCATAACCAGGGGATTTCATTTTTCTGGTAACGAAATGCCTTGAAGGTGCTGTTGTGGTACCCGCTTGTGTTATATACTTTCTCCACCTCCGGCGGGTAGCGATTGAAATAGGGAATCACGTATTCCCAGACTATTTCATGCCGGGGCGTCACTTCAAACAGGCGGCCATGCGCCGCCTCGTTCACCAATGTATTTCCGCCAGGCAAACGCTGGGCATTGCCCATGTACGGGCTGAAAAATGATGGCGGAACCGGATCGGTGTATTCCCATGCCATCTCTCCCGCGGGGTTGAATTCGACCACCCTCGAAAATGGCGTGCTTTGCAATGGCCTGTAATTTCCGTTGTCGAACGCCAGGATGTTTCCGTTTTCCAGTTCAACCGGGGCATGTTGCTGGGCTGTTATGTTGCGACCGACACGCCAGACAATCTTTCCATCCAGGGGATTGACGGCTATGATGCCAGAAGTCACCCGCAAACTCATCAAAACAAGTCCGGATCGGGTTTTGGCAAGGCCATTCACATAAGGCCAGTGTTCGTGCGGCATGACAGGCTCAAATGGAAAATCCTTTGGTGAGAGGTGTTCCCAGCTTCGCCACTGCCACACAACATGCCCATTCCTGTTGACTTCCTTGATGACGTCCGCCACGATGGGAGTGCCTTCTTTTTGCGTTCCGAGTGCGCCTTGAATGCTGCCACGATACGCGTCAGGCAGCCTTTCGGCAGTCGCGTAGAGCAAATTGCCGTTGGGCAGCCAGACGGCATCATGATGATGCGCAAGATCCCGATGCTCCCATATGACATTTCCATCCGGAGAAACTTCCTGGAACAATCCTCCATGCCATAAATTCCATAACGGATACAATATCTCCGAGTCAGGGTTGCTGCCATTGTAACCAAGATTGCCGTTTGGCAAAAGCACGGCATGACGCCCTGGCCGCGTGTCTCTTTTCCAGGTATGAACCACTTCGCCTTGCTCATCGACCAAGTAAACAACTCCTCCACCCGTAAGGGGAGTAAATAATGTATAGCCTCCCGCCGATTTCATCCGGTTGCACGCGATCAGCCCTGTTTTTCTGCGTCGGTTGGTAACCTGATCCACCGCCGGATCATCAGC
>JAISNB010000156.1 GCA_031276435.1 Burkholderiaceae bacterium
AGCAAAACCGCCGACTCGCAAGCCGTTGCCAACGACGGCATCGCCGCAGGCGCTGCCAAGGACTACCTCAAAGACAATGATGCCCGCATCATCGCCCACACCAAAATGCTTGGCGGCGGTGAAAGCGACTCGGTCACTTTCGACGTTGCCAAACTCAGTGCTGGCGAAAGCTACACCTACTTTTGTACCTTCCCGGGCCACGTCGCCTTGATGAAGGGCACGCTGACACTGGGCAAGTAAGAAGCCGCCCTGCTTTTTTCCAAAACCTGGCAACAGGCGCGTCAACCGGTTCTCCACTTGCGCAGAACCGGCGGCGTGCGGGCCGGGTTTTCTTTTGGCTGTTCAATTTCTTGTAATCGCCCGACGGCAGGCGATTGCCCGCCGCGCAGCCAGTCTGCCTCTGCGCGGGTCGACTCCCCTCCTCCCCACGCATCTTCCCAGATCCTCGATCAAAACCGCGTGCCTCGAGTGGCCCGCACCTTGCCCATACTGACAAAACGCTTGCGCGGCTTTCAAAAAAACATCGGAAAGACACGCTCAACCCGTCAAAATCAGGGAAAACCCGAATCCATAAAATTGACTGGTGAATGATTCATGCACTGGCTAAAAATCATCTCCGCCCAAACCCGGACAATCCACAACGTAAATTTTAGTATTCATTTTGACGCATGCTTTTTTTGACCTATCATGATGCCAGATTCTCCGGGGAGTTCAAAGCATGTGTGCAGAAAACCATGGCCGCGCGCCGCGCCGCCGCCTTCATCGCGCCGCTCTTTCAGTTCCGGGCGCGCTGCTCTGGCGCGTTCTTCTTGGCGTTTTCATTTTTGCGTGCCAGTCGGCGGCATGGTCATCGGTGGATACGGGCAAGGCATGGCTGAGCGCACAAGTAGAGGCCTCCGGGGCCGTCACCGGGCAGGCCGCTTCCGTGGCCCTGCCTGTTCAAACACAGTCGGAAACGGCCAGAACACTTGCCACGCTTGGCACTGCGCCTGCGGCGGCATTGCTGGAGCAGATTCAGCAATCCCCCATCGCCAGCACAGAGCATCTGGCCCGCTACAAGCTGGCAGCCGACCAGCAAGGCACTGACGCCACTTCGTACCTGTCGCAAATCAGCGCCCTGCAAAACGCGGACGGTGGCTTTGGCAGCGCCGCGGGCCACGCCTCCAACGCGGTGGATACCGCCTGGGCCTTGCTGGCCTTGCAGCCCGACCGCGCCGCAAGCCCTGTCGCGCAAAGCGCAGTCGGCTGGCTTTTGGACAACCAGCGCGCTAACGGGAGCTGGCTGCTGGCAACCGATGAAGATGGCATTGTGCCCACAGCCCTGGTGGTGCAGGTGCTACAGCACTACCGTGGCTATGCCGGAGTCAGCGCCGCGCAAACCCTGGCCCGCGCCTGGCTCGATTCGCAACAGCGCCCCGACCACGCCTGGGGCCGCGCGGACATCACCGCGCAAGCCCTGCTGGCCCTGCTCCCGGCGCAAACCACGGCCAGCGCCTATGCCGCAACCGTGGCGCAACTGGAAGGCGCCCAGCTTGCCGATGGAAGCTGGCTGCAAGACCCGTACATCACCGCCGTGGTCTTGCGCGCGCTTTGGCTGGCCGCCCAACCCGTCACCAATCCAGACCTGCCAAGCGTGCGGGGTGTTGTTGTGGACAACGCCACCGGGCAACCCGTTGCCGGGGCGCAAGTCGCGCTTGCCAGCAACAGCGCAGCCTCTGCCACAACCGGCGCGGATGGCGCGTTTCTTTTGGCGGATTTGTCCACTGGCACGGATGTGCTCACCATCTCCGCCAGCGGCTACCACACCCTCACCGCCAGCCTGCAATTGCAAACGGCCCAGTCCATCGACCTGGGCAACGTGCGCCTGAGCGCCGCCCCTGCTGACAGCAGCACTGTGACGATCTTCGGATATGCCAAACACACCCCAGATAGATACAACATCTATGACGCAACTACCGCAACCATTTCCGCCGGGGGCCGAAGCACCCGAGCAAACGTGTATGGCTGGTACATGTTGACGGGCGTACCACCAGGCGACATCAGCATTCAGGCCAGTTACTCCACTTACATATCCTACCCTGTACTGCATGCCAGCATTACGGCGGTGGCAGGGCAACAAGTGCGCTTCGATCCCCTGTTCACACAGCCACTCAGCAACGCCGCCACCTTGCTGGCCGTTGTCACCAGTCAGGAAACCGGCCAGCCCGTCACCGGCGCATTCGTCAGCCTCAACGGCGTCAATCAAAGCGCCAACGCCAGCGGCCAGGCCAGCTTCAGCACCGGATTGCGCATTGGAGAAAACACCATCCAGATAGCGGCCAGCGGCTTTGAGGGGCAGATCATCCAGATCACCGTCCCCAGCGGGCGTACCGTTACGCTGCCCGTCGCGCTCAAACCCGCCGCCGTCAGCAACCAGACCATTTTGCAAGGCGTGGTGACCGATGCCGCAACCCACCTGCCGCTGGCGGGCGCCAGCGTCACGGTCGATGGCGTGGCGGGCATGGCAACGCAGACCGACGCGCAAGGGCGCTACCAGTTCAGCAGCCCGCCCGCCTTCAGTGGCAACCGGAAAATCATTTTTGAAAAACCCGGGTACTACAGCCACGAGCAAAGCATCCAGATCACGCTGGACAGAACGCACAATTTCAACGCCGCCTTGCAAACGCTCATCCAGTCTGGCGCCGCGGCCAGCCTGAGCGTTTTTGTGGACGATCAGGGCAGCGGCGCGCCCCTGGCTGGCGCCACCATCACCTTGAGCGGCGCCAACACGCAAAGCGCCACCACAGACGCAACCGGCTACGCGCGCATCAACGGGCTGACTGTGGGTGACACGCAAATTCTGGTCTCCGCCCCGGGCTTCCAAAGCGTGATCGCGCAGATCGACGTGGTCTCGGGCCGCCAGTACCAGTTGCCCGTTCAACTGGAGCCTCAAAGCGCCGGGGGAGGCGCCGCCAGCATCAAACTCTCTGGCACGGTGCTTGATGCCACATCCCGGCAGCCGCTGGCGGGCGCGCAAATCGCCCTCACCGGCCCTGACGCCCTCAGCGCGCTGACCGACGCCAATGGCTATTACGAATTTGACGCCATCGCCCCGGGCGACTGGCAAATCAGCGCCACGCTGGCAGGCTACCAAAGCTTCTCCCAGCCCATTGCCATCACCGGCGCCACGCAAGCCAATATTCCGCTGAACGCGGACCATGGCACGGGCGATCCGTCATTGCTCAGTTGGGGCGTTACGGGCACCATCATCGACGCGGACACGCTCAGCCTGATCTCCGGGGCGCACATCGTGCTTGAAGAAGTTATTCTGGGTCGTCCCATTGCCTCTGAATCGACCACCACCTCACAGCCCAACGGATCGTTTTCGTTCACGGGCCTGACGCATGACCACGCCAGACTCATCATCAGCCTGCCGGGCTACGACTCTCTGGTGGTTCCTTTGGTCAGGGGCAGTCAGTCCATCGCCCAACTGGGCAACCTGCCGCTCAAACGCAGCTACGTTACCGCGCTGCCGGACTTGCAGCTTGGGCCAATTGATCGCTCTGGCTTGAGTGTCGACCCCTACACCTTCCAGGCCAGCGGCCAAGTTGCGGTGGAAGTCATCAACAACAGCAACTACGACGCGGGCGCATTTGACCTGCTGCTGTTTGAAGACCTCGACCTGGACGGCCAATGGCAGCCCGCCCAGGACAGGCCGCTTGACCGCGTGCGCATCGCCAGCGGCCTTGCGCAATAGGGAAAACGCAGCGTTCAATTTACTGTGGACGCGGCGCAACTGGCGTTTCGCGACGCGCCGCTGTACGTCATGGCCGATGTCGCGCTGGAAGTCATCGAAAACATCGAGGGCAACAACACCCGCATGGCTGCGGCCTCATGCGCGGCAAGCGGCGGCGGTCTGCAAGATCTGGCCATCTGCGTGGATGCGTCATATAGTATTCACTATACGGTGTATCAAGTCGAGATGGAGGGCATCATCGCCGCCCTGCAAAACCCCAACATCATCCCGCACGACGGCTCCATCCGCTTCAC
This sequence comes from Burkholderiaceae bacterium, assembly GCA_031276435.1. GTDB lineage: Bacteria > Pseudomonadota > Gammaproteobacteria > Burkholderiales > Burkholderiaceae_C > Ottowia. The sequence goes on from JAISNB010000156.1 coordinate 4,030, forward strand.
ACTGGACGTCGCATACAACCAAGTCCCTTTGCATCGGGCCGTCGTGATCACGCCCGCGACTCTGCCCAAACTGCTCAATGATTTACGGACAACGGGGCCTAACAATTGGCGAAATTCTGGGGCATATTGCATGAGGTACTTGTCGGAATACCTGCTGACCCTTTCCCCCAGCACGCGCAAAACACTGATCACAATGGGTGATGGCGGATGGGAGGGGCATTACACCACTGTTGCCATGCTCCCCGGCACCATTGCCAACGGCATTGACAGAATCGACGCTATTGGCATTGGCAGCTACGACTGGAATCAGTTGGAAGCCAACGTATGGCCCAAACCCGCCAACAGCCCCAACGGCGGGCGCGTCACCATCGCCAACTCCACAGGAGAAATAGCCGCGGCCCTCACGCAGTCCATCTCCTCGCTGGCGCAATCGCCTGACCTGACCCTGGGCAACTTCCGCCTGCACGACCAGGGCGCGGGCCAGCCCGTCAGACTGACCCTGCGCGTTGGCAACGCGGGCGCCAGCGCCCCGGCCTCCACGGTCGAAATACGGCAAGGCGCCAGCCTGCTTGGCAGCCTTGCCGTGCCTGCCCTGCGCAGCGGGCAATGGGTGGACTTGCAACTGGAGACATTGCAAATCACCGGCACCGATCCGCTGCGCGCCACGGTCGATCCCCAAAACCTCGCCTCCGAATGCAACCGCGCCAACAACAGCCAGGAAATCCCGCTGGCAGCCAGCATCAACCCGCTGGCCCACATCAGCGTCGCCACAGACCAGCCCAGCTACCCGGCCAACACCGCCGTACAACTGCAATCGGCCATCACCAACCAGGGCAGCCTTGCGGCCAGCCTTCAGGTGGTGTTGCGCGTCACCGATGCCTCTGGCGACGAAGTGGTGCGCTTTCCCCCGCACAACACGGGCAGCATTGCCGCGGGCGCAACCCTTGACCACACGCAACCGTGGAACAGCGCCCAGTACCCCGCTGGCTCCTACACGCTCACGGGCACACTGATCGATGACGCGGGCCAAACCGTAGGCATCGCCAGCACCTTGTTCGCCATCACCGCGGCGGGCGGCGCGGGTGCCCCGCGTGCGGCCCTCAGCCTGGCCACCGACCGGGCCGAATACGCGCAAAGCGACATCGTGCGCATCGACAACCTGGTGCGCAACCTCACGGCCAACGCCCGCTTTGACGACGCGCGGGTAGAAATCACCGTGCGCGATCCGGGCAACGCCATCGTCTTCACCCACACGCACCAGCTTGGGCAACTGCAAGCCAGCGCCATCCGGCAGCTTGACGCGCTGCAATCGCTCAAAAACGCGCCGCCGGGCGACTACACCGTGCAAGCCGTACTCATCGGCAGCGGCAACAGCCTGCGCGCCACGGGCTACGCGGCCAACGTACAACTGGCAAGCGCCAGCGCCACCTACCGCGTCAACCGCGGCAGCGGCCCCGTACCCGTACCCGCCAGCGCGCCATGGGCGCTCGCGCTCATCGCGCTGGCACTGACCATCACCGCAACAACCCGCCCCACCCGCCCGCGCAAATTGGGCCACTGAAGGAGGAATACGCGCCATGCAACACAAGAGCCAACCTGAAGCCATCACAGCCGATGAATCGTCATCACGGGACTGGACGCACAAACAGGCCAGCCGGTTTCAAAAGGGCATTTGCCTGCTCATCTCGGCGGCCATCCTCAACAGCCTGTGCCTGCCTTTGGTTCATGCCCGCATCGCCCAGCGCAACCAGCAAGCGCAAGAAGAAGTTTGGCGCGGCCAGAGTGACCCTGCCGCCAGCTACGCCGCCGCGCTCGACCGGCTCGACCAACTGCTCACCACCAGCGCCATCGCAGCAGCCGCCACCGCCCGCAGCGCCAGCGGCAGCACAACATCCCTCGCCCCCCTCAAAACCCAACTCGAACAACAAGCGCAAACCCTGCGCCAGCAATGGCAGACTTTGCGCGCCACCTGGCAAAAGGCCCGGGTCGCTCCGGAGATTTTGGCGCGCCAG
>JAISNB010000016.1 GCA_031276435.1 Burkholderiaceae bacterium
GTCGCCAGGGTCTTTGCGTCAAATCGCGAACGCAGAGGCACCGGAAGCGGCGCGCTCCGAAGCTCCAGCAGCAGTGCGACGAAGTTCTTGCACACCAGCGGGAAGAGATACTCCCGGCGTTGCGCGCTCTCCCCAAGGGGCGAGAGAAAAGAACATGAATGCGTTGCGCACTTGCCTTGCCTTTCTCTCTCCCTCTAAGGGAGAGAGTGCCCCGAAGGGGCGAAAGAGGGTTGGCAAAAAAACAACACACACCCATCAAAAAGCGGAACTATTTCACACTTTCTGCGTTTTTTTCGCTTTCGTGCCGTTCTGCCTGTTGCAAAACGCGGGAACGCATGCTATCGTGCATGCGTGTCTTGGCCCCGCGCCGATCCGCCGATCTTGTTTTCCTGTGTTGCCGCGCTACTCGGCCCGGCGCAGCGCATGAGGTGCATGAAGAAGCGGCAAGGAAGGGGGCCGAAGGCGCATCCATCCATCCCGTCAACTTGCAAGGAGCAAGATATGCTAAATAGCAACGCATCCGAAATAAATTCCGGAGCCTCTGGACTTTATTCCTCAACCGCTGGTATAATCGGCAATCGGCAATCGGCAATCGGCAATCGGCAATCGGCAATCGGCAATCGGCAAAATAAAATTTTGTAATAATAATTTCAAAAAATCCGCTGATTTCCGAATTTCTCGTTCCCAATCTTTACGCAAGCTGGCGCTCAAAACCCTTTCCGGTTTTTGCTTTCTTGCCGCCGTATCCACGCCAGTTCTGGCGCAAACAATCCCAACCATTTCTTGCGACACAGACCCCGCCATCTTCAATACGGGGCTTGATGGCGCAAACGGTTATTCAGTCAATAGTCCGGCATTGGCGCCATCCACCCCGGACGTGCATTGGCGATATGCCACCGGCAACGACTCTGACAGAGACCTGGATCCAGGCGTTTTGCCTTTGAACTGGCTGGAACCAGTCGTTCGCACTGTCGGTTCACCTGGTCATTTGTTGCGTCTGATGTTAGGAAATACGAAATGGGTTGGCAATTTGGCAACAACCCCGCTTGGAATTCACTGGTATCGCTATGAGTTCAATCTGGATTCCAGCATCGATCCTGACACCTTCAGTTTATCCATCAAATTGAGTGCAGACGATCATATTTACCATGTTTTTGTCAATGGCAAGGATCATCTTTCTCTCCCGCCAGGAGGTTTTTTGAATTCCTACAACATCACTCCAACAACCATCACATTGGACAAAAACTGGCAGCCGGGATTGAACCAGATTTTTGTTGTAACGGATAACATTACTGGCCCTTCCGGATTATTGGCCCAACTCAGCGGCGCTCCGCTTTGCTCTGGCAAGCTGTCCGTTAGCAAAACCACCACCCAAAACACCGCTGTTGCAGCAAATGCGGCGATACCGTTCGAGGTGATTGTGGCCAACACTGGCACGGATGACCTTCCCGCTGGCGCAACGCTGAATGATCCGCAGCTTGCCGGGCTTTCATCGGGCGGCACCTGGGCTTGCAGCAGCAACATTAATGACGCGCCTTTGGGCTGCCCCACGCCGTCATCTGGCAGTTTGCCATTGAACGCATCGCTTGGCCCTTTGCCCGCTGGCGGTGCGGTGCGTTTCAGCATTTTGGCCACCACGGACACTGATTTGTCCAGCACGCCGCGCATTGAAAATACCGCAACGCTGACCCTGCCCCAAGGCGTCGATCCCGCAGTGTGCCTGAATGCGGCTGGCAAAAGTTCGTGCACGGCATCGGCCCCTGTTTCCACGCAAGGCTATTTGAGCATCAACAAAAGGGCCAAAAGCCCTGGCCCGTTTTTGCCGGGTGATACCGTTACTTACTTCATCACACTGACCAATGAGGGTTCTGTGGACATAACGGACGCGAAGGTGTATGACACGGTTCTGCCCGCAGGGCTGATCGATGGAACATGGACTTGTCAGGCTCCGGTGATGCACAGCGCCAGAAGCATTGCCAGTTGCCCCAATGACAGTGATGACATGCCATTGAATCAAACTGTTGATCTGCCCGCGCATTCCCGCCTGGTTTATACGGTGACCGCAACCGTGGATAAAACAGCTTCGGGCACGCTGACCAATACGGCCAAGGCCGACGCAGGCAATGGCGTTTGCTGGAACGGCCCCGCAGTGCAGCCGACGCAAACTTGCTCATCCAGCGCCAGTGTTGTCGTTGCATCGACCGTCCCGGTATTGGATCGCCTGGGTTACTGGCTGACGGGTTTTGGTGTTTTGGCCTTGGCCGCTGTGGTGACAGTGCGGCGCGGGCGGGCGATAGTCAACTGAAAACGTGCCCAGCTAAGAAAAAAAGCCACTCTTCGGGGTGGCTTTTTTGTGGCTGTTGCTTCGCTGTGCATGGCAGCAGTGGATTGCCGCGTGCCCTGCAGGCACTCGCAATGACAAGGATTTATGTACGTGCACTGCGCGCGCTTTTTTGGCGAGAGGTAGTCGCCAAAACAATTGACCTCTTTGCGGGGCCAGTGCGTTCAAGGCACGCACCCCCCCCTCACCCTGACCCTCTCCCCCTAAAGGGGGCGAGGGTAAAGAACCGTGCGCGAAAGCAGTGGATTACTACGTGTCCTGCGGGCACTCGCAATGACAAGGGTTTATATACGTGCACTGCGTGCGCTTTTTCGGCGATAAGAAATGTGCAATGATTTCTAGCGTATCATCAAAATATCATATATAATCATACATCGTCACCCCATTCACCTTGCCCTTGATCTGGAACGCGGGATCGCACCAAAATGAACACCACCACCGTACCTTTCGCTGTTGCTGCGTACTTTGTCCTTTATTTCTGCTACTGCCTGTGGGCCAGGATAGAAGACGATTGGCGGAAAAGACGCTTCGTGCTGGCGGCAGTTCGGGGCTTCGCGCTTGATCTCGCGCTGGCTGTACCAGCCATGATTTCCTGGTGGGGTGAGCCGCCAATCAGTCCCCGCCCTCTCTGGTGGCTGTTGTACATTGTCGGCTGCGCATCAGTCGCAACTGCGAGCGTGCGTGGATTGCGGATGCACTTTCCCGATACTTCGCTTGGCAAGGCAGAGAACATCGGATTGGCAATTGCCGGATTCGTACTTGTCGTGCTCGCAACTGGACCGGCAATTTTCTGGGGTGGCATGTGGCTGGTGCGCAACCCGCATTGATCGCCCCAACCTCAGCGCATGGAGTGCGAGGCAGCGCACCGGGGCCATCATTGGATGAACGCACGCAAGAAACACATATTGGAGCCAATCTTGAAGCGCAACCGCACATGAAATGCGTTCATGAAACACACTCAAAACACCTCAAAGTGACAAGCATGAGAAAATTTTTCATCACATCGATTGCCAGCATTTCGGTGGCGGTACCGCTTGCCTTCATGACCATGACCATCGTACCCGTATCCGGTCGACCTTCGAGCATCCTTACGTCTCCATGGCTGCTCCTTGCTTATGGCAAGTCTGTTGCCTGGGGATTTTTGATATGCTTGCTGGCCAGTAATCTGACACTCTTGTGGCATGCAAAAATCGTGGACGGCAGGTGGACTGCGGTGGCGGTCATGAAAAACATGCTTTGCGCATCAATTGCCAGCCTTGTCGTGGCAATGCCAATTGCCCTTGTACCCAACATTTACACGGCATGGGCCGCATCAAACCAGCTTCAAGACAGCGTGGATGTCCAAGACCTTGTTACCAATCCAGGATTCTGGATTTATTATGTGAAGGCTGTTTTGTGGTCTTTTGGCGCAGGCTTGCTGGCCAGTGTTCTGGCACTTGTCATGACATACAGGAAGGATTTTTTGCGCAGGCAGGCGCGCGCAGGCTGATGCGCCAGCAGCGGCGATGACGCGCGGGGCACCGCCGCTCTCCCCCATGAATGGGGGAGAGGGAAAAGAATATGAATACGTTGCGCGCGGCAACGAATCATTGGGCCGCAAACAAAGCGCGGCGCTCAAACCACCACCGGCTCCGGTTCCAGGCGGATGCCAAAGCGTTCGTAGACGCTGGTCTGGATGGCTTTTGCCAGCGTCATGACTTCGCCCCCGGTTGCCGGTTGCGCGCGTCCGCCGCGGTTGACAAGCACCAGTGCCTGTTTGTCGTAGACGCCCGCGTTGCCCATGGTTTTGCCTTTCCAGCCGCAGGCGTCGATGAGCCAGCCCGCGGCAAGTTTGAAGCTGCCATCGGGCATGGGGTAGTGCACCACCTTGGGGTCGCGCCCGATGATGTCCTGGCACTGTTCCGGCGTTACCGTGGGGTTTTTGAAAAAGCTGCCCGCGTTGCCAATGTGCGCCGGGTCGGGCAGTTTGGCGCGGCGGATGGCGACCACCCAATCGTGGATTTGGCGCGCCGTGGGGTGTGTGATGCCGGTTTCCTGCACTTTGCGGCTCAAGTCCAGATAGCCCAGTTCAGGACGCCACGCCTTGGGCAGCGCCAGGCGCACGCGCACGATCATGGCGCGGCCAGCCAGCCCCAGGTCGCCTTCTTTTCCGGGCTTGTGCTTGAACACCGAGTCACGGTAGCCAAAGCCGCATTGCGCGGCGTGCAGCGTGAAGGTGTGGCCGTCGCGCAGGTCGATGGCGTCCAGCGAGTGAAATCTTTGCCGCAGTTCCACGCCATAGGCGCCAATGTTTTGCACTGGTGCGGCGCCCACGGTGCCGGGGATGAGCGCCAGGTTTTCCAGCCCGGCCAGGCCCATGTCCACCACGCTCCAGCGCACCAGGTCGTGCCAAAGCTCGCCCGCGCCCGCTTCCACGATGGTGTGGCGCGCGGTTTGCCGCAGCACGCGCAGGCCAGCGATTTCGTTTTTGAGCACCAGCGCGCGCAGATCGCCGGTGAGCACGATGTTGCTGCCGCCGCCCAGCACGAATTTGGGCATGGCCGCCAGTTGCGCATCGGCCAGCACGGCCAGCACATCGCCGGGCGTGCGCACACGCACCATGGCAGCGGCGCGCGCGGCAATGCCAAAGCTGTTGAGCGGTTGCAGGGAAACATTGTGTTCAACAAGCATGGGACAATTGTCGCATTCCGTTTTGAGTGTTTTTTTCTTTCAAGGAGCCATGCATGCCTTCTTTTGATACCGTTTGCGACCCCGACATGGTGGAAGTAAAAAACGCCGTGGAGAACACGGCCAAGGAGATTGGCGCGCGCTTTGACTTCAAGGGCAGCAGCGCCGCCATCGAGCTGAAGGACAAGGCCATCACGCTGCATGGCGATGCCGACTTCCAGTTGCGGCAGATTGAGGACATTTTGCACGGCAAGTTCACCAAGCGCGGTGTGGATGTGCGGTTCCTGGACAAGGGCAGCGTGCAGAAAACGGGTGGCGACAAGGTCAAACAGGTTTTTACGGTGCGCAGCGGCATTGGCACCGAAGATGGCAAAAAAATCCAGAAACTCATCAAGGAAAGTAAACTGAAAGTGCAGGCCGCCATCCAGGGCGACGCCGTGCGCGTCACGGGCGCCAAGCGCGACGACCTGCAAGCCGTGATGGCCACGCTGCGCAAGGAGATGGCCGATTTGCCGCTGTCGTTCAACAACTTCCGCGATTGAGAAAGTCCCCGGTCATGAAGCGTTTGCCGCCCGCCCCTGCCCTTTTCCCCGCGTTGCGCCAACAGCAGCGCCAGCGCCGCCTCCGCGCGGCTGCTGCGTGCATCATGGCTTTCATGGCCGCCACGCCGGGCGCGGCCTGGGCGCAGTCCGTTTCGTTGCAGGGCATGCTGGGCAGCAAGGCGCTGCTCATCATCGATGGCGGCGCGCCCAAGGTGCTTTCTCCCGGGCAGTCCAGCCAGGGCGTGAAACTGGTGTCCGTCTCCGCCGCGGACAGCCTGGCCGTGGTGGAATTCGATGGCGGCCAGCGCCACACGCTGCGCGTGGGCGCATCGCCCGCCCATGTGGGCGGCGCGGCGGCGGGCCAGGGCGCGGCCTCGGGCAGCCGCGTGGTGCTGACGGCCGATGGGCAGGGGCACTTCTTCTCCCAGGGCAGCATCAACAACAAGCCGGTGCAGTTTCTCATTGACACGGGCGCCAGCCTCATCACGCTGGGGCAGGCCGAGGCCGACCAGATTGGTCTCGATTACAAAACCGGCCGTCTGGTCGGCATTGCCACGGCCAATGGCAGCGCCAAAGCCTATATGACCAAGATCGATCAGGTTCGCATTGGCGATGTATCGGTCTACAACGTGGATGCCGTGATTGCCGAGCACGCCATGCCCGCCGTGCTGCTTGGCAACAGCTTTCTGACGCGCTTCAACATGCAGCGCACGGGCGATCAGATGACACTGACCAAACGCTGAACAAACCAGCGCGCGGCGCGGGCATGCCCTAGTGCCGCCCGGTCTTGCGCGCGGGCGGCGGCGCGTCTTTTTTCTGGCCGCCCAGTCTGGACTCTGTGCCCTTGATCAAACGGCTGATGTTCTCGCCGTGCCTGTAAATCAGCAAAAATCCCATGGCGGCGAGCACGGCGGCAACCGGCGGCAGGGCCGTCCACAATACGTCGCCAGCCAGCATGTAACACGCGGGCGCAAACAGCGCCGCTGCCAGCGAGGCCAGCGACACATAGCGCGAGAGGGCAAGCACAAGCGCCCAGGCCGTCACCACGGCCAGTCCCAGCCACGGAGAAAAGGCAAACGCCACCCCCGCGGCTGTTGCCACGCCCTTGCCGCCTTTGAAGCGGAAGAAAAGCGGCCACAAATGCCCCAGGAAAGCGGCCAGCCCTGCCAGCGCCTGCGTGCCTGCGCCCATGCCATGCGGCGCGCCCAACTGCTGCACCACAAACACGGGCAGCCAGCCCTTGAGCACATCCAGCCCCAGCGTGACCGCAGCGGCGGCTTTGGAGCCTGAGCGCAGCACATTGGTCGCGCCCGGATTCTTGCTGCCGAAGGTGCGCGGGTCTGACAACCCCATGACGCGGCTGATGACAACCGCAAAGCTGACCGATCCCAACAAATACGCCGCCAATACCGCGGCGGCTGACCACAACCACTCCACCATGCCCGATGCTCCTCGATCAATCCCGTGCGCGCGCGCATGCGCCCTTTTCAGACCGCCGCGCGCCGCGCGCGTTTCGCGTTTTGATTTTGCCAGCAAACACTGGCGCACCAGCTTTCACCAGGCGGCAAAAGCCGCTACAGCCACCCAAAAAGCACGGGTTACAAATCAATCGCGCACCGCACGGCCTGCGCGCCCAGCAGTTGCACGCACACCTGCGGGGCAATGCCCACCAGATACCCGCGCCGCCCGCCATTGATGGCAATGCGCGGCAGCGCCAGAATGCTTTGCTCGATGTAAACGGGCATGCGCTTGCGCAAACCAAAAGGCGACGTGCCCCCAACCAGATAGCCGCTGTGGCGCTGCGCCGTCTCTACCGTGCAGGGCACAACCGACCTGGCCCCAATCTGCCGCGCCAGTTGCTTGAGGGAAACCGCGCGGTCGCCATGCATCAGCACCACCAGCGGCCTGGCGTTCTGATCCTGCATGAGCAGCGTCTTGACCACCGCGTATGGATCCAGCCCCAGCGCCGCCGCGCTGTGGCGCGCGCCACCGTGCTCTGTGTAGGCATACGTGTATTCGTCAAACACCACACCCGCCGCCTTGAGTGCGGCAGTCGCTGGCGTCTGGCTCACATGGGCGGACCGGGCCATGCCGTCGTCATTGCACAGAGAAAGCGCGCTAGCTGGCACCTACTGCGCCGGATCGCGATCACGCAGCCGGATGTCGTCCAGCGCCCGCAGCAGATCGGCGCTCAACTGCACGCTCCAGGCATCCAGATTTTCGTCCAGTTGTGCCAGACTGGTCACGCCAATGATGGTGCTCGCCACACGCCAACTGCGGTAGCAAAAGGCCAGCGCCAGTTGCGTGGGCGTCAGGCCATGCTCGCGCGCCAGCGCGTTGTAGCGCCGGGCGGCGGCCAGCGCCTCGGGGCGGCCCCAACGCTGGTTTTTCATGCGCTCGTACAGGCTCATGCGCCCGCGCGGCGCGTCGGCGGCATGAATGCCCGTGGCGTCGTACTTGCCCGTCAGCAGCCCGAAACCCAGTGGCGAATACGCCAGCAGCGCCACATTCAGGCGATGGCAGCTCTCGTCCATCGCGTTGTCCCACGCGCGGTTGATCAAGCAGTACGGGTTTTGCACGCTGGCCACGCGCGGCAGGCCGTGCTGCTCGGCCAGCCGCACAAACTCGTGCACGCCATAAGGCGTCTCGTTGGACAAGCCAATGGCGCGCACCTTGCCCGCCTTGACCAGGCCATCGAGCGCCTGCAACTGATCGTGAATCGGCGTTTGCGAAGTTTCCTGCTCTGGCTCGTAATACAGGCTGCCAAAATGGGGCACGGCGCGCTCGGGCCAGTGAATCTGGTAGAGATCGATCACATCCGTGCGCAGCCGCTTGAGGCTCGCCTCGCAAGAGGCCACAATATCGGCGGCTGTCAGGCCCGCGCCCGCGCGAATCCAGGGCATGCCGCGCGAAGGGCCAGCCACCTTGCTGGCCAGCACCACCTTGTGCCGCACGCCCGGATTTTTGGCGAACCAGTTGCCGATGATGGCCTCTGTTGCGCCGTAAGTCTCGGCCCTTGGCGGCACGGAGTACATCTCGGCCGTGTCGATGAAATCAACGCCGCGCGCCAGCGCGCGATCCAGAATGGCGTGCGCGTCGGCCTCGGCCACTTGCTCGCCAAACGTCATGGTGCCAAGGCAAATGGGCGCAACGCGCAAGCCGCTGGCGCCCAGGGTAACGGGTTTCATGGTCAGTGCTTTCAAACAGATGTTGGGTGGCCCGACAGGATACGACAACAGCGCAATCCCCGCACGCGCGCCAGAACAAGCCCCGCGCCCGATGCATGGATGCACGCCTTGCGTGTGGCTGGCGCGCAGCGCCACAATTTGTGATCTGGATGATTTTCCCGGCGATGATCTTGCACACGGCTGGCGCGCGGCGCCACAGTACAACCCCATCGCCCCTTGGGCAAGCAGCGCATTTGTATTTTCACCCTCGCCCCCTTATAGGGGAGAGGGTCGGGGTGAGGGGGCATTGCTGCTTTGCCTGTGAGGGAGAGAAAAGCATGCGTCATTGCGAGTGCCCGCAAGGCACGTGGCGATCCAGTTGAAGCCTTGCAATCTGCGGCAGC
>JAISNB010000092.1 GCA_031276435.1 Burkholderiaceae bacterium
GCCGCGCTTGTTTCATTTTCATGGGATCGCCGCGTCGCGCTGCGCGCTCCTCGCAATGACGGAGTAAGACGATAACCGTAGCGTAGAAGGCTGGCGCGGTGTGTTGTTTTTTTACTCACCCTCTCTCGCCCCATCCTCACCCCCAACCCCTCTCCACAAGTGGAGAGGGGAGCATAGTGCACTCTCCCCATCCTCACCCCCCGCCCCTCACCGCAAGCGGAGAGGGGAGCAAATTGCACCCTCCCCCGGGGGGGGAGAGTTGGGGAGAGGGACCAAAGGGGGAGAGATGGAGAGAGGCCCGGGGGCACTCTCTCTCTCCCAAGAGGTAGAGAAAAACAAGCGGCAACGCGGTTGCCAATCCACTTGCCCGCCACCCGGCGCAACTACTGGCGAAATTGCCGGGCCATGTCGACAAACGAGGCCAGGTAGTCCGTGTCGGCATCGCTTTCGCGCGTGCCCAGAAAAATCTGTTTGTGGATTCCGCTGCGGCCCAGGCGCACTGGCACGATGGGCATGCCGCGCTGCTGGTACTCTTGCACCAGCCAGCGCGGCAAGGCGCTTACGCCGCGTCCGCTGGCCACCATTTGCAGCAGGATGTCGGTGGTTTCTATGCTTTTGTGCTGGCGCGGCGCAATGCCCGCGGGCGTGAGAAACTGGTTGAAAATGTCCAGCCGCTCGGGTGCGACGGGGTAGGTAATCAGCACTTCTTGCGTCAGTTGTGCGGGTTTGACGCAGCTTGCGCCCGCCAGCGGGTGCCCGCGCGCCACGACCAGCACTTGTTCGTAGTCGAACACCGGCTCAAACACCAGTTCTGGGCGGTACAGCGGATCGGGCGTGACCAGCACGTCGATTTCAAAGCCAAAGAGCGCGCCGATGCCGCCAAACTGGAATTTCTGCTTCACGTCCACATCCACATCGGGCCAGCGCGCCAGGTACGGCGCCACCAGCCGCAGCAGCCACTGGTAGCACGGGTGGCATTCCATGCCGATGCGCAGCGCGCCGCGCTGGCCGCGCGCAAATTGCCGCAGGCGCTGCTCGGCCTGGTCGAGCTGCGGCAAAACGCGGTTGGCTACGGCCAGCAGGTAGCTGCCCGCCTGCGTGGGTTGCAGGCGGCGGCCTTCGCGCAGCCAGATGGGCGTGCCCATTTGGCCCTCCAGTTTCTTGACGGCGTGGCTCAGCGCCGATTGCGTCAGGCACAGCGTGCTGGCCGCCGCCGTCAGCGACCCTTGCCGCGCCACTTCTTGCACGATGGCCAAATGGATGCGCTCCAGCATGTATGAATAAAACTCATTGATTCTTGAAATAAGACCATTTTACATAATGGTTCGATCTGCCTAGCATGCACGTTTTGCTGCCGCTGCTACTTCTGTTGCCAGCTTCTTTGGCGCGGCGCGGCGGCAATTGACTGAAAAACACACAGAAAGGCAGATGACACACATGGTACGCATTCACAACCTGGGATTTCCGCGCATTGGCGCGGGGCGCGAACTCAAATTTGCGCTGGAATCGTATTGGCGCGGCGAGAGCGGGCGCGACGCGCTTGAGGCCACCGGCGCCGCGTTGCGCCAGCGCCACTGGGCGCAGCAGGCGGGGCTGGACTGGGTGCCCGTGGGCGATTTCTCTTACTACGACCAGGTGCTGGACATGAGCTTCACGCTGGGCAACGTGCCCGAGCGCGCGCGCCGCCCGGGCGGCGACGCGCTGGACGCCTACTTCCGCCTGGCGCGCGGGCAGGCCGCCGCCGCCAGCCAGCGCGCCGACTGCGGTTGCGGCAAGGGTGCCTGCGACGGCGACGATTGCGCCGTGGCCGCGGGCGAGATGACCAAATGGTTCGACACCAATTACCACTACATCGTCCCGGAATTTGACGCTGGCACCACTTTCAGCCTTGACGCCGCGCGGCTGCTGGCGCAGTGGGCCGAAGCCCGGGCGCAGGGCATCAAGGGCAGGCCCGTCATCCTGGGGCCGCTCAGCTACCTGCATCTGGGCAAGGCCAAAGACGGCTCAGACCGCCTGGCCCTTTTGCCCGGGCTGATCGCGGTCTATGCCCAACTGCTGGAGCAACTGGCCGGGCACGGCGTCGAATGGGTGCAGGTGGACGAACCCGCCCTGGCGCTCGATCTGGACGCCGCCTGGCAACACGGCTTCAATCTGGCGTACCACCAGCTCAAAAGCGCCCGCGTCAAAATCCTGCTGGCCACCTACTTTGGATCGCTGGGCGAGAACCGCTACCTGGCCGCGCAATTGCCCGTGGCCGGCCTGCACGTAGACGCCGTGCGCGGCCGCGACGAGCTGCCCCAACTGCTCAACCTGCTGCCCGCGCACAAAGTGCTCTCGCTGGGCGTCATCGACGGACGCAACATCTGGAAAACCGATCTGGACGCCGCACTCGCCCTGCTGCAACCGCTGGCCGAGCGGCTGGGCGATCGCCTCTGGCTCGCGCCCTCGTGCTCGCTGCTGCATGTGCCCGTCGACCTGACTGGCGAAACGCACCTCGACCCTGAAATCCGCAACTGGTTGGCCTTTGCCGTCCAGAAACTCGACGAACTGCGCCTGCTGGCCCGCGCCCTCAACCACGGCGCGCACACCGTCGCCCCTGAACTGGCCGCCCACCGCGCCGCCCTTGCCACGCGCCGCGCATCACCGCGCGTGCACCAAGCCGCCGTCCAGAACGCACTGGCCACCTGCACAGCGGCAATGGGCCAGCGCCAAAGCCCCTTTGCGCAACGCAGCGCCAAACAAGCCCAACGGCTGGCCCTGCCGCTGTACCCCACCACCACCATTGGCTCTTTCCCGCAAACCGCCGAAATCCGCCAAGCGCGCAAGCGCCTGAAAACCGGCGCCATGGACGCCGCCAGCTACCAGAGCTTCATGCGCGCCGAAATCGCCCGCTGCGTGCAAGCGCAAGAAGCACTGGGCCTGGACGTGCTCGTACACGGCGAAGCCGAACGCAACGACATGGTTGAATACTTTGGCGAACAACTCGACGGCTTTGCCTTCAGCCAGAACGGATGGGTGCAGTCTTACGGATCGCGCTGCGTCAAACCGCCCATCCTGTATGGCGACGTGCGCCGCCCCAGGCCCATGACGGTGGACTGGATCTGCCACGCGCAATCGCTCACCCGCAAACCCATGAAAGGCATGCTCACCGGCCCGGTCACCATCCTCAACTGGTCCTTCGTGCGCGACGACCAGCCGCGCCAGCAAAGCTGCCGGCAAATCGCGCTGGCCATCCGCGACGAAGTGCTCGACCTCGAACGCGCGGGCGTGCGCATCATCCAGATCGACGAAGCCGCCCTGCGCGAAGGCCTGCCCCTGCGCCGCTCCGACTGGAGCGCCTACCTGGACTGGGCCGTCGAATGCTTTCGCATCGCGGCCAACGGCGTGCGCGACGAAACACAAATCCACACCCACATGTGCTACTCCGAATTCAACGACATCATCGAATCCATCGCCCGCATGGACGCCGACGTCATCACCATAGAAAGCGCGCGCTCGGACATGCAACTGCTCGACGCATTCGAGCACTTTCAATACCCCAACCAGATCGGCCCCGGCGTCTACGACATCCACTCGCCCAACATCCCCACGGGGGCGCACATCGAACAACTCATGCGCAAAGCGGCCCGGCACATTCCGCCCGGACGGCTGTGGATCAACCCCGACTGCGGCCTCAAAACGCGCCAGTGGAAAGAAGTCATCCCCGCCCTCACCAACATGGTGGCCGCCGCCAAGGCGCTGCGCGCGCAAACCCCGCAGCAGCGGGAACTGGCGTAACGATTGGCGCAACGCGCCGCATGCCGGTTGCGTTGCGCAAAAGGGCTGGATTGCCGCGTGCCTTGCGGTGCTCGCAATAACCAAACCTCATCTTGTGGGCGGCAGCCGAAGGGGCGGGTTTCAAACCTGCTCCTGAAGATTCGCGCGGGACGCATCGTGGTCTGCGCGCAGCATGCAAGCCCTTGTGTATTGCGGAGGGGGCGCAGCAACATGGCACATCCCCATCCCCGCCTCGTCATTGCGAGGAGCGCAAGCGCGTGGCAATCCATCGTGCACACACCTACCGCTCGCGCTGCCGCTTGTCTTTCTATCCCCGGCTGTGGTGTAAAAGCGCCCCCTCTCCCTGCGCTTCGCGCTTCCCTCTCCCCCACAGGGGGCGAGGGCAATGAATGGATGCGCCGCCTGCCTTCCTCTCTCCCTCTTGAGGGACAGAAGTGCCCCCGGGCCTCTCTCCATCTCTCCCCCTTTGTTCCCTCCCCCCTTGGGGGGAGGGTGCAATTTGCGCCCCTCTCCGCTTGCGGAGAGGGGCGGGGGGAGGATGGGGCGAGAGAGGGTAAGTACAACACCGATTCAAGCGCCGCGCTTTGCATGGCAGAACCCCTCACCCAACCCTCTCCCCAAAGGCGCACGCTATGTTTTGGAATCCCCTCCCCCCGTGGGGGGAGGGCCAGGGAGAGGGGCAGAAGCCCAACACCCCCCGGCGCGCAAACTCCCCTCACCCGGCGCTTCGCGCCACCCTCTCCCCCTTTGATATCTCCCCATCCCTCCCCAAGGGGGGAGGGTGCAATTTGCTCCCCTCTCCGCTTGCGGAGAGGGGTTGGGGGTGAGGATGGGGCGAGAGAGGGTCTCTGCCCCACCCCCGCAAAAATTGACCGCACCAGAAAATCTGGCTATGCTCGCGGCATTTGCTGGCTATTTACCCAACCCAATTACCCAAAAATGAATTGAAATGAAACCTAAAGTATTATCTTTGGCCGCATCCAACGCCTTTGCCCAGTACACCAAAGACAAGCGCATCCACAATTCTGACGACGGGCGCAAGACCGCAGCGGACATTCTGCTGGCCTCGCGCGACGCGTTTTCGACCGAGCGCGTTGGCCCCAGCGGCATTCTGGCGCCCATCATCGGCAACTTCAGTCTGGGCAGTTGCCCGCCCGTCGAAATCGGCTCCAGCCGCGATGGCCCCACCGTACTGCGGGACTACGAGCGCTGGGAGGCGCAAGAC
The DNA here is from genome assembly GCA_031276435.1 of Burkholderiaceae bacterium. GTDB lineage: Bacteria > Pseudomonadota > Gammaproteobacteria > Burkholderiales > Burkholderiaceae_C > Ottowia. The sequence goes on from JAISNB010000092.1 coordinate 5,003, forward strand.
ACCTCCGAGTTTTATATCCGCGACGCTGTGACCAAGTGCGACCGCAACTCCATGCCCGTGGGCTGGGGCCGGGCCACACTGGCTGACGGTGATGAGGGAGAAGCAGGCGAGGCGCGCTACAACCCGCACCAGTTGGCAGGCTGGCGGGCCTACAACGACGACGAGGCCCACCGGGAACACGGTGACTGGACAGGTGTCAAGGCGTTGTACGACCTGGAGCGCGACACAACCTACGGGCGCCCCGCTTTCGTCAAACCGGACGAACCGGCATTCGTCTTTCATTACGCGGCGGCCAAGCGGGCCGTGCAGATCAAGACCAACGACCAGTTGGGGTTTTTTGACCGGGACAACGCCACCCCGCACCTGGGCAACACCAAACTCAAGCCCAATTTGCAGAACAACGAGGTCGCTTCCATTGCCGCGGCCAAGGTGCACTTTGCGCGGCCCCGCAATGATGGCCCGGACTTCACGGGCCGGGACTTGTTCCGCGCCGATCCCCATCAGGAAGTGGGCAGCCTGTACAACCCCTACTGGCAAGTGCGGCTGACCACGCCCGCCGAACGGGCCATGGAACTGGTCTACGGCGTCGGCAACGCGGGTTTGTCGCGCTTCTCGCCCAACGCGCGCCTGCCATGATGCAAGGAAACGCTGTGATGCAACGCAACACACTGCCATGGCTTGCCATGCTGCTGCCCCTGCTGGCGGCGGCAGGCAGCGCGCACGCGCAAAACCAGAAGTTTGACAACATCATCATCCACAAGGTCACTACGAACAAGTATCCGCAATACCGGGCGTATCTGGCCAAACTGCTTGAAAAGATCTGCGAATCTGGCGGCACGCCCCTGAAGGGCGGGCCGTTCGACGCGGACTACGGGCGCAAGTCGCTGCTGATCAAGGAAACCACCTACCTCTCCGGGCGGACCCAGGTGGTTTACAGGGAAAGCTATAACTGGTCCAAGGGGGACTGCGACGCTACGCTCAAGCCCCAACGGTCGGTCACATTTGGCTCTCCCACAAAAAAGTGGAAGGCGTCCCTGAGCATCGAAGGTGTGCCAAAATTTGAAGACACCTCCCCGGCTCCCACGCCAGAAACGAAGGCCATGATGGATGACATTGCGGCCTTTCACCTGCGCCGCGCCGCCAAGGCCAGGAAGAAGGCGGCCACCCGCAACTACGCCAGCCGGGAGACGCATTTTGGCCACGAATGTGGCTACACCGGGGGCATTGGCGCGGAGCTTGGCATGGAATTTTGTCAATTGATTGCCTCGCCCGTCCATGAGGGCACGGGCACCAACTTGCGTCTGTCCTATCGAAACACAAGGAAACCGCACTTCGAGGGCCAGCCAGTCGATTGCACCCGGCCGCCCGAAGAGAATGTGGCCCTGTTCGGCTACCAAGTGACGCGTGTTTGCATACTGAATGGCGTAGAAGTCATATACGAACGCTTCGAGGTCAACGCCACCATCCCGAAGGATGTTTTTGAGATACCGGATTTTGCCCGGGATGTGGCAAGAACAACCCCCGCGAAGGTGTTCAAATGAGGATGCAAACCATGGCTCATAAAAGATTTGGGATGAAGTCGCCACGCTCTGGGATGCGCGGGCAATCGATGGTGGAGTTTTTTGTGGTCTGTCTGGCGCTGGTGCCCATGTTTTTCATGGTGGTTTACATTGCCAAATACTTTGACATGAAGCAGGCGGCCCATCAGGCCAGCCGCTATGCGGCTTTTGAACGCAGTTGGGATCCGGAAGGGCACATCAAATCGGATGATGCCATTCAAAAGGAAATCCAGCGACATTTTTTTTCGACCCAGCGAGAAGTCGGCCAGCAGCAGGCGGCGCTTTCCGACAATGACCATATTCCGCTGTGGAACGATTTGCGAAGCAAGCGCATGCTCAACAACTTTTCTGACGTGACACTCACGCTGGACAGAAGCGGCACAATGCCAAACGGTTTTGACAGGCGGTCTCTGGACAATCCCATGACGGGAAGACACTTCAGGCTGCAAGAACCCAATACCGTCAAGGCCATGGTGAATGTCAAGGTTTCCAACATTGCGCATTACGCGCCCTTGAGCGACATCAACCTGACGCTGCCCGCGGCCACGGCCATTGGCGCTGGCAGTTGGTCGGCCAGCGGCGCCAAGGACGAGCCAGGGTCTGTGTGCGGCACCGTCGCCGGGCTGGTTTTGCCCGCGCAGGAAGGCGGCGTTGGGGACGCCATTCGATCCGCAGTGTCATCGGTCATGAGCATTTTTGAAGACAGCGAACTGGAGCTGGGCATCATCCAGCCCGACCTGGTGCCCGAGGGGAGTTTGAAAGACGCAGGCGCGCTTCCCGCTTGGCAGAATGTTCCCGTAACGCAGCAAAACGGAAACAAATGCTGATGCCGCCACTTGCCACCGCCCTGCCGCCTGATGCGCGCCGCCCGGTTTGTGCTGGCTGGCGCGCGGCGCTGTTGTTGATGGCAACGGCCGCCGCCGCCGCGTCGAACACCGCATGGGCGCAGGTTTTTACAAAATCGGCCACGCCATGGCCAGAAATTCCGCAGCCGCCGCGCAGCCAGGTGCAGTGGGTATCGGCTGACATGCAGGTCAATGGCATTCCCGTCAAGGTGCAAAGTTTTTCCAGTGCCGCCTCGCTGGAAGAAGTGGTGGCCCATTATGAGGCGCACTGGGATCAACTGGACCCGACCACGATCCCGGAAATCCGGGGGCGCAAGAAAGGAGTCATGGTCAGTCGGCCAAACGTGGATACGGCGATCATCGGCAAATTCCACGGGCCGTTTTACATGACGGTCAAGGTCAAACGCGCGGGCCTGGGCACATCAACGGGCGCTTTGTCGACCTCTTTCATGGAAGGCAAAAAGCCGGTTCTGGAGGTCAGGGATGTGCCCCACCCTTCCGGGGCAAAGCCCGTCAGCGTGGTTGAATCGGCCGACGCGGGCCACTTGAGCAAAACCGTCATTTTTGTATCGGACGAAGCGGCCCCGCAAATTGAATTCTTCTATTCCCGGGGTCTGGTTTCAAGCGGCTGGACGCTCATGGACAAATACGGATCGGATCGGCTGGAAAACGGGAACGCGGGTTATGTGCTCATGCTGCGCAAAGGCCAGGAGCAACTGGATGTGGTTGTTGCACAGGTGCCAGAGCAGAGAAGGAGTACGTTCCGTGTCAACTGGGTTCATGGAGGGCAGGATGCCAAATAGCGGAGAGTATCTGAAAGGCGGTTGCCATGGCGGCGGCAGGCGGCAGTCTGGCGCGGCCATTGTTGAATACATGGTGCTCGCGCTGGTGCTGGTGGCGACATTGTTTCTCAAATACGACGGCGAGCACAGCGTGGTGCAATTGCTGGCCACCGCCGTGGTGGACTATATGCGCTCTTTGACCTACATTATTTCAATGCCTTGAGGGAACGGGCAATGACAAGATTCAACAAGAACTGGCTTTTGCTGGCGGCGGCCATTGCGCTGGGCATATTGGCATTTTTTCTGAGCAATTCGGTCATTTCGCGGCGCATGGCGCAGGTGGAGGCGGAATTGAAGGCCGGGCGCACCACGGTTGAGGTGGTGGTGGCCTCGCGCGATCTGGGGCCGGGGGACATCATCAATTCAAACTCGGCGGCCGTGCGTGCGTTTCCCAAGGAATTTCTGCATGAATCGGCGCTGTCATCGGCGGAGTTTTCAAAGATTGATGGTGAGGCCCTGCTCATTGGCGTGCGTGCGGGCGAGCCGATTTTGCCGGTGTACACCGTCACGCGCGGCGGGGCTTATTTCTCGGGGGCGGTCAAGGAGGGTCGGCGGGCGCTGACGATCCAGGTGGATGACCTCAGCTCGATTGCGGGCATGGTGCGCCCGGGCGACAGGGTCGACTTGATCATGACGGCCAAGCCGCCGCAAACTGCTGGCAGCGGGGCGCTGGTCAAGGGCGGCGGGCTGGAGAGATACACCTTTCCGCTGCTGTCGGGCGTGGAAGTGCTGGCGACCGGGCGCGCGCAACGGGGCACGGGCGGCGCCGGGGAGTCGTTCAGCACCATCACGCTCAACGTCTCGCCCCAGGAGGCCAACGCCATCATTGCCGCCAAGGCGGACGCGGTTGTCACGGCGGTGCTGCGCAGCCCCAAGGACGAGCAGGCCAACCCCAGCCGGGCGACATCGGTCTCTGATGTGGTGGCCGAGGTGGCCAATTTGCGCCGGCTCAACGCGGTGGAGTACATCGTCGGGGGCCGGGGCGGGCGGGGTGCCTCGCAAGTGATCTCCCTGCCCGTGGCGCAGGGGCCGGCGGACGGGCCGCCGCAAACTGGGCTGCTCACTGGCAAACTGGAAAACTGATGCTGGCCGCCGTCGCCGTGGCGCAGGGCAAGCGGACAGCCGTTTGCGCGCATTTGTCCCAATGATTTCTGAATCCCAAAAAACCATGAAAAATTTCCCTATCGCATTGTTGAGCGGCATGCTTTTGTTGGCCGCGGAAGCGGGCGCGACGCCATACGGCTACGCGCAGTGGCTCGCACGCGTGGCCGCCGGGCCTGCGGCGGGCGAGCGGCCCGGCAAGGTGCAAGTGCTGGCCCTGGCCGCGCCCCGGCACATGGAGATGCAGGGGCGCGGCGGCGGTTTGCCGGGCCTGGACATGGAGGGTGTCGGCGCCAGCGCTGCCGCCGCACTGCCCCTTGGCGCGGGTGGCGGCGGGCGGCCCGAGGGGGCGCAAACGGTGGTGCTGGCCCAGGCGGCGACCAACATCGAGCGCACCGGATCGGCGGCGGCGGCCAGCGGCGCGAGTGCGCAGCGCAAATCGCAACTGGTGCTGGTGGCCAGCAAGGATCCGGAGCAGATCGGCCTGTATCCCGGCGAGGTCAAGGTACTGCCCATAGCCCGGGTGGACCGGGTGGCCATTGGCAATGGCAGTGTGGTGACCGCGACGATTGTCGATGACAAGCAGATTGTCCTGCTGGGCGAGGCCATCGGGCGCACCACGATGCATTTGTGGCTCAAGAACGGGCGGCAGATGCGCTACGAGGTTCATGTGACGGGAGTCAACGCCACGGAGCAGGCGGCCACGGAACTGCGGCAGATTCTGGTCAACGAGACGGGCATTGATGTGGCCGTGGTCAACGAAAAAGTGGTGCTCTCGGGCGAATACTCGTCTGCCGAAGGCGCCGAGAAGGTCAAAAGGGTGCTGCAGATGTACCCGGTTGCGGTCAACATGATCAAGGATCGCCCGGCGGCCTTTGTGGTGCCCAAGGAGCAGATGATTCTGATGGAGGTCAAGGTGATCGAGGCGCGCAAGTCGGCCATTGACAGTCTTGGCATCAAATGGAGCGGCAACACCGCAGGCCCCACCATTACCACCAGTGCGCTGTTTTACAGCAACTCGAAACAGCGCCCGAATCCGGCGGAACGCTACGACATGGGGGCAGCCACCCCGGCGCGCCCGTTCCTGTCCTTTGTGGGAATGGCTAGCGAGATCACGTCGATGATCAATTTTCTGGAAAGCAACGGCGACAGTTGGACGCTGGCCGAGCCGAGGGTGTCCACCATCAACGGCGGCAAGTCCAAAGTGCGCGTTGGCGGCGAGGTGCCGGTGCCGGTGACCAGCGGCTTCGGGCAGGTGTCTGTCACCTACAAGGAGTATGGCGTGATCCTGGAAATCGAACCCGTGGTGGACTCCAGCGGCTACATCCGATCAAAAATCACCACCGAGGTGAGCAGGCCCGATCCATCGACAGGTGCAGGCGATTTCACGGGGTTCATCACCAACCGCACGGAAACCGACGTGAGCCTGACCGAAGGCGAGTCGCTGGTGATTTCCGGGCTGTTGCACAACAGTGGCGGGCGCAGCGAAGAGGCGGTGCCCGGCCTGGGCAAGGTGCCGGTCATGGGGCGGCTGTTTTCAAACCGCGATTTCGTCAACGACCGCACCGAGATGCTGGTGATTGTGACGCCCCGCCTGCATGTGCCCGGTTCGGCATCGGCCAAGGCGCTGGAGGACATGGCGCTGCAACAGGTGCAGCGCATTGAAGGCACGATCCAAAAGCGCGTGGGCAACTGAGCGCAGCAGGCAGGCAGCACCCCCATCGGCGCGCGCAAGAGAGAAGCGATGTTCACCATTCACCTTCGCTCCAGGGAGATCAACCAGACCAAGCAGATCCGTGGCACGCGCTGCATGATCGGCTCGGGCGGCTCGGCCGATGTTGTGCTGGCAAGCTGGAAGGTGCAAAAGGAGCACGCGGAATTGTTCGTCTCCAACGAGCAGTTGTTCGTGCGCGATCTGGGCAGCATGTTCGGCACACTGGTGGACGGCAAAAAGATTGCCACTTTCGGCCCGCTGGGCAATCAGCACCAGATTGCCATTGGCGGCTTCGAGTTGCAGGTGCAGTGGCAGCGCCACCTGCCCAATGGCCATGGTGGCGGTGGCAACACCAGCGGCAGCGGCGCCGCTCTTGCCGCAGACCAGCAAGCGCCAAAGGCGGCGGGTGGCAGCGGCAAGCACTCTGGCGCGACTGTTGCGGCGGCAACGCACAGCGTCAATGGCCATGGCAACAATGGTCACGACGAGGCGCAGGCTGGCGCAATTGAAGAGGCCCTGGCGGCCCTGCGCGGCAACAAGAAAGCCCCGGCGCGCCAGCAGCAGAGCGCGCCAGCGGTGCCGCCACCTCCGGGGGCGAGCGCCGCCAGTGGCCGGGCGCTGGCACCGCCCGCGCGCTCTTTCGGGCAGGCCGATCCGCAGGAGCAAGAGCAATGGCGGCCTGAAACGGCGCCGGTGGTCGACCAGGAGCGCCTGGCCTTGCGCCGCACCTTGCAGGACAAGCTGATCGCCTCTTTTGATTTGCGCCGCATCGACGTGCACAAGATGTCCGACCAGCAGTTGCGCGAGCAGGCCGAATCGGCCCTGCGCGAGATTTTGCGCGGCCAGACGCTGCCCGCTGGAATCGACAGCGACGCGCTCATCGAGGAAGTGCGCGACGAGGCCATCGGCCTGGGGCTGCTGGAGCCTTTGCTGGCCGATCCGGGCATCACCGAAATCATGGTCAACGCCTACGACGAGATTTTCATCGAGCGCGGTGGCCAGCTCATCCGCATGCCGATGGCCTTTTCAAGCGAGCAGTCCGTCATGGGCATCATCGAGCGCATTGTGGCGCCCGTTGGACGCCGCATTGACGAAAGCTCGCCCCTGGTTGACGCGCGCCTGAAGGACGGATCGCGCTTTAACGCCATCATTCCGCCGCTGGCCCTCAAGGGGCCGTCCATGACGATTCGCAAGTTCGCCACCAAGAAACTCACCGGCGATGATCTGATTGCCTACGGCTCGTGCAGCGAGAACATGGTCAAGTTCATGCATGTTGCCGTGCAGTTCAAGAAGAACGTCATTGTCTCGGGCGGCACGGGTTCGGGCAAGAGCACGTTGCTCAACATCCTGAGCAACTTCATCCCGGACGACGAGCGCATCGTGACCATTGAGGATGCGGCCGAGCTGCGCTTGCACCACGAGCATCTGGTGACGCTGGAGTCGCGCCCCGCCAACGCCGAGGGCAAGGGCGCGGTCACCATCCGCGATCTGGTGCGCAACTCGCTGCGCATGCGGCCAGACCGGATCGTGGTCGGCGAGTGCCGCGGCGGCGAGGCGCTGGACATGCTGCAAGCCATGAACACGGGGCACGACGGATCGCTGACCACGGCGCACGCCAACTCCCCGCGCGACATGCTAACGCGCCTGGAGGTGATGGTGCTGATGTCCGGCATGGAACTGCCCGTGGCCGCCATCCGCGAGCAGGTGGCCTCCGCCATTGATGTGGTCATCCAGCAAACGCGCTATGCCTGCGGCAGCCGCAAGATCAGCCGGATTTGCGAGGTCACCGGCGTGGAGTCGGGAAAAATCCAGTTGCAGGACCTGTTCGAGTTTGTCGAAACCGGCTTCGGCCCCGACGGCAAGGTGCAGGGCTACTTTACCGGCTGCGGCGCGGTGCCCGAGTTCTACGAGCGCGTCCAGGCCACGGGCATCCATCTGGATGTTTCCATTTTTCAGAAAGAGCAGTAAATGGCTTACCTGATTTCTGCGACTGTCATGCTCAGCGTGGCGCTGATCGTGTTCAGCCTGCGCGGCTTTATGGCCGAGTACCGCAAGGGCTTTACCTCCAGCGCGTCGCTGTCGTTGCAGGAGATGTTCCTGTTCATCGATCCGCAAAAGCTGTTTTTTGTCAACATCATCGTGCTGCTGACCGTGCCGGTGCTGGTGTGGATGCTGACCGGCAAAATGGTTCTGGCCATTGTGGTGACGATCGCTGCCATGATCATGCCGCGCTTCATGTACGGGTTTCTCAAGCGCCGACGGCTGGAGAAAATCATCGAGCAGTTTCCCGACGCGCTGGGCATGATGGCAGGCTCGCTGCGCTCGGGCGCCAGCCTGGCCATCGCGCTGGATCTGGTGGCCACCGAGGCCGAGGCGCCACTGAGCCAGGAGCTGTCGCTGCTGCTGCGCGAGCAAAAGCTGGGCATCAGCCTGGACGACGCCATGGAGAGCATGAGCAAACGCCTGCGGCTCGAAGAGATCGACCTGTTCGTCTCGGCAGTGACCATCTCCAAAAGCGTCGGCGGCAACCTGGCGGAGGTTCTGGAGCGGCTGGCGCAAACGCTGCGCAGCAAGGCGATCATGGAAGGAAAAATCCGCGCCCTGACCTCGCAAGGCAAACTGCAAGGCATCGTGGTGGGCATGCTGCCCATTTTCATGGGCGTTGTGCTCAATTACCTCGAACCCGAGGCCATGGCGCCCATGTTCAACACCTGGTATGGCTGGGTGGTGGTGGGCGTGATCTCGGTGCTGCTGATCGTGGGCGGAATTCTCATCCGCAAAATCATCGCCATCGACGTCTGAGCGCGCGCGCCATATACAGCCCGCGCTCATTTGTCATTTTCAGGAGTCAATACATGGAGCTGCTCGCCATTTCGGCCATGTTCATGGCGGCATTGATGGGTGTTTTGTATGCCGCTTTCCGCCTGTTTCAGGACGCGCCCGATGACGACCGCACCTACAAGGACAGGCCGCCGCTGCTGTTTCGGCTGTTCTGGCCGCTGATCCAGTTGATTGGCGGAACGGTGGAGCCGGTTTTCAGCAAAACCACGGCCAGCACCTACCAGGTGCTGCTGCGCCGGGCCGGGCAGGACTACGCGCTCAACCCGCTGCAATTTTTTGCGGGCAAACTGCTGTGCGTGCTGCTGGGCTTTGCCCTGGGCATGCTGCTGACCAACATGCTGGGCGCAATGCATATCGGGGTTGCCATCATGCTGGCGGCGCTGGCCTTTTACTACCCCAACCTGTGGCTGCGCGAGGCCACCACCCGGCGCAATACCGCCATTCTCAAGGCGCTGCCCTTTTACATCGATTTGCTCACACTCTCTGTCGAGGCGGGCCTGAGCCTGTCAGGCTCGCTGCGGATGGCCGCCGACCGCAGCCGCCCCGGCCCCCTGATTGTCGAGATCAACCGCGTGCTGCGCGACATTGGCGGCGGCAAACCGCGTGTCGAGGCGCTGCGGGATTTTTCTGAGCG
>JAISNB010000112.1 GCA_031276435.1 Burkholderiaceae bacterium
CACGCTGGCCTCAAGGGCGCGCGCGCGCGTATGGCGGCCAGCAGCCGGTCTATGGATTCAGGCGTGAACAGGCTCGGGGTGCCGCCGCCTATGAATACGCTTTGCAGCGGACGGCCCCAGATCAGCGGCAGGCTGGCCTCCAGATCGGCAATCAGCGCGTCCACGTAGCCGCGCTCTTGCTGCTGGGTTGGCGCGCCGGTTTGGGCGGGCAGCGCGTGCGAGTTGAAGTCGCAATACGGGCATTTCCTGAGGCACCACGGCACATGCACGTACAGCGCCAGCGGGGGCGGCGCGGCCAGCATGAGCGCGCCCGGGCGGGCGCGGCGGGTCAGATCGGCTGGCACAGCCAGTGCTCGCGCATCAGGGCGATCATGGCCCGCACGGATTGCCCGCGATGGCTGTGGGCGTTTTTGATTTCGGGCGGCAGTTGGGCAAAGGTTTTGCCCAGTTGGGGGATGAACATGACCGGATCGAATCCAAAGCCGCCGCTGCCAAGTGGCTGGCGCGTAATTTCGCCAGCCACTCGGCCTACGGCGATCAGCGGCTGGGGGTCGCCCGCGCTGCGCAGCGCGACCAGTGTGCTGACCATGACGGCGCGCCGCCTGTCGATGTGGGCCATTTGTTCGAGCAGGGCGCGCACGTTGTTGGCGTCGCTTTTGGCGTAGCCAAAGCGCGTGGCGTAATAAGCGGTGTCCACGCCGGGCTGGCCGCCAAAGGCGTCGACGCACAAGCCGGCGTCGTCGGCCAGCGCCGGCAAGCCGCTGGCCTGGGCCGCGTGTCTGGCTTTGGCCAGCGCGTTTTCCACAAAGGTGTGAAACGGTTCTTCGGCTTCGCCGATGCCCAGGTCGGCCTGGCGCACCAGTTGCATGTTCAACGGCGCCAGCATGGCTTGCAGTTCGGCCAGTTTGCCCGCGTTGTTGGATGCCAAGACGATTTTCATGAAAAGCAGTCCGTTGGTCTGTCGAAAAAAGCCGGTGCCGCGATCAGGCGGCGGTTTGCGGCGGCTGCGCGAGCGCCTGTTGCTGCGCGCCGATCAGCGCACGGATGCCGCGCTCGGCCAGCGCCAGCAGCGCGTCCATTTCCTGGCGCGTGAAGGTAAGGCCCTCGGCGGTGCCCTGGATTTCCACAAAGCGCGCGTCGCTGGTCATGACCACGTTCATGTCGGTATCGCAAGCGGAGTCTTCGCTGTAGTCCAGGTCGAGCCGCGGCTGGCCCGCCACGATACCAACCGATACTGCGGCCACGGCGGCGCGCAGGGGCGCCTCGGCGATGCGGCGCTGCGCCAGCAACCATTGCACGGCGTCGGCCGCGGCCACATAGGCGCCGGGGATGCTGGCGCAGCGCGTTCCGCCGTCGGCCTGGAGCACATCGCAGTCCAGATGGATGGTGCGCTCGCCCAGTTTTTTCAGGTCGAACACGGCGCGCAGGCTGCGTCCGATGAGGCGCTGGATTTCTTGCGTGCGCCCGCTTTGCTTGCCGCGCGCGGCTTCGCGGTCGCCGCGCGTGTGCGTGGCACGCGGCAGCATGCCGTATTCAGCCGTGACCCAGCCTTCGCCCGAGCCGCGCTTGTGCGGCGGGGTTTTTTCTTCGACCGATGCGGTGCAAAGCACGCGCGTAGCGCCCATTTCGATCAGCACCGAGCCTTCGGCGTGCACCGTGTAGCCGCGCGTGATGCGCACGGCGCGCAAGGCGTTGTTGGCGCGGCCCTGCTGGCGGCAGGCAGCGGCGGCCTCGCTGTTTGCCGTTGCGTTTTTGTCGTCTTGTGTCATGGTCAGTGTGTGGTTGGTGATGGAACAAAGAGGCAGCAGCGCCGCCCGGGGTGGCGACAACCGGCAACCGCTTGTCAGGCGGCCGCCGCGCTTGCGGGCAGGGCGTGCCCCAATTGCTGGTCAGCGTTTTTTGACGGCTGTGGCCGTGCGCTGGATGGCCGCGTTGATTTCGGCGATGGAGCGTTCGATGGCATCCTCGTCCAGATCGTCGATCAGCGCCTCAGGGCCACCCGCCTGGATGGTGGATGCAAACTCGTCCTCGTTCATGGAGTCTGTTTCGGTAAAGCCGCTGCCGGAATCGAAGTCTTGCGATACCGAGGATTCCCATTCCATTGCCAGCGCGGTGACGTTGTCCGAGGCGTCGCCCGCGTTCATGAGCGCCTGCTGCACCAGCGTGGGGATGGCCTCGGTGACGGACAAGGCCGACAGCGCCGAGACGATGGCGTCATCGTTGACACTGCTCCACAGGCCGTCCGAGCAAAGCATGATCTTGTCGCCCCGCAGCAGCTTGATGGGGCCGGTAACGTCGTACATGGGCCGCACCGTGGAACCCAGGCAGGTAAACAGGACGTTGCGGTTGACGCCTTCGATGGATTTGCCCGTTTTGACCTGCGCTTCCAGATAGGAGTGATCGCGGGTGCGGTCAAGCAGCCTGCCGCCACGCACAACGTACAGGCGCGAGTCGCCGCAGTGCACCCAACTGGCCTGGCCCTCTTGCACCACAGCGGCCACCATGGTGGTGCGCGGTGTGTCCAGCATGGCCCGCCCGCTGGCGTAGCGAACGATCTGGTGGTGCGCGGCCATCAGGCTGCCACCCAGAAAGGCGGCCACATTGCCGATGGTGGGCCTGGCCTCGCGCTGGAACATGGCCGAGACCGTTTGCAGCGCAATCTGGGCCGCCACCTCGCCCTGCGGATGTCCGCCCATGCCATCGGCCAGCAAGAACACGCCGGATTCGCGGGTGTAGCTGTAGCCCATGCGGTCTTCGTTCTTCTCGCGCCCGCCACGGCGGCTGAGCTGGAACACGGAAAATTTCATGACTTCAGAACGCCTTATTTATGCCGGGTGGCCAACTGCGTTGCGCGCTTGAGGCCATTTTTGGTATCGGTGAGCATGTCGTCAAACTGAAGCCGCATCTTCTCGGTCATCGTCAGCTTGGTGTACTGGCGCTCGCCCTCGCGGCTCAACTCTTTTTGCAGCGCGAAGACCGACTGCGGACGCGACAGCGGATCGAGCGCCATGCACCACTCCACCACTTCGATCAGGTTGTCAGAGTACACGCCGCGCATGCGCGTGAGGGCCAGCTCCAGCCGGTCTTTCTCAAGCCGCTGCGGCGCGTCGTTGGGCGGGTAGCCCTGCATGCACGAATAGATGCAGGCGCCGATGGCGTAGATGTCGGTCCACGGCCCCATGGTGGCGTCGCGCCGGTACATCTCTGGCGCCGCAAAGCCCGGCGTGTACATGGGGCGCGTGAAATCGCCCTTCTTGTTGATGACCTCGCGCGCCGCGCCAAAGTCGATCATGACGGCGCGGTTGTCGTCCGTGATGAAGATGTTGGCCGGCTTCAGGTCCAAGTGCAGCATCTTGTGCTGGTGCACGATGCGCAGACCGCGCAAAATCTCGTCAAACAGCGAGCGGATGGTGGACTCGCGGAAGACCTTGCTCTTTTTCAGCTCGCGCGCGGTCACGATGAACTCTTGCAGGCTGTAGCCTTCCAGATAGTTCATCACCATGTACACCGTCTCGTTCTGACGGAAAAAATTGAGCACGCTCACCACGGCCGAGTTGGAAATCTGCGCCAGCGAACGGCCCTCTTCAAAAAAGCTCTTGAGGCCCAGCCGGTACAGCGAGAGCTTTTCAGGCGCCACCTGCGGCACCAGTTGCCCCGCCTCGCGCGTGGCCAGCGTGGAAGGCAAATACTCCTTGATGGCCACTTGCTGGCCGTTGGCGTCCACGGCCAGATACACCACCCCGAACCCGCCCGCGGCCAGCTTGCGAATCACCCGGTAGCCGCCGATGATGCTATCTGGCGGAAGTGGTGCAGGTTTGCGCTTTGACATAATCTCCGTGAATCACAGGCTGGCCCCTGGCAACCGGGGCGAGCATCTTCGCACTCAGGCCCATTTGCGCCGGGAAACGACATGACAGTTTACAGTATGACCGGCTACGCAAGCGGCCAGCAAGTGGTCGCTTGCGCCCCTGAAAACAGCGCCGCGCCAGCCGCGGCCCACGCGCAAGCAACACTCGCGCTGGAGTTGCGCAGCGTCAACGGACGCTTTCTGGACATCAGTTTTCGGCTGCCCGACGAATTGCGCGGCCAGGAAGCAGCCCTGCGCGCGCTGCTGACCCGGCGCGTGGCGCGCGGCAAACTGGAACTGCGCGCCGCCATCCAGATCCGGCAAACCAGCGCCATGCCCGATGTGCCCGTCGCTGCCCTGCAACAGCTCAGTCTGCTGCAAAGCCAGATCCTCGCCTGGCTGCCGCAGGCGCAACCTCTGAGTGTGGCCGACATCCTGCGCCTGGTCAGCACGCAAGAGGTGCCGCAGCAGCCGCGCACCGACATCGCCGAAGCCATCCTGCCGCTGGCCGAAAACGTCCTCGGCCAATTTCTGGCCGCGCGCGAACGCGAAGGCCAGCGCCTGGCCCAACTGCTCATGGAGCGCGTGCGCGCCCTGCGCGCGCTGCTCAAACAAGCCGCGCCCCTGGCACCCCAGCTTGTGCAAGCCCAGAAAGAACGGTTTCTGGAACGCTGGAACGAAGCCCTGGGCGCAGCCGCCGCTGACGCCACAACCATGACCGCCGCCACCGCGCCGCAAGCTGCGCAAGAGAAGGCGCTGGCCGAAGCCACCGCCTTTGCCATCCGCATCGACGTTGCCGAAGAACTGGAGCGCCTTGCCGCGCACCTGGACGAAATCGAAGCCGTACTGGAAAAAGGCGCTGAAGTTGGCAAGCGCCTTGAATTCCTGATCCAGGAACTGCACCGCGAAGCCAACACCCTGGGATCCAAATCCGCCCTGCTGGAAATGAGCCGCATCTCTGTGGACATGAAAGTGCTTATCGAGCAAATGCGCGAGCAGGTGCAGAACATTGAGTAGGCTTGCATGGCGGGCTGCCCCTCTGCCCATGCCATCGGCAAACCCGCTGGAAGCCAGCGCCCATCGGCGCGGCTTCTGATGCGATAGCAGGCACACTGAATGCTCCGTCACTGCGCTCCGGCGGCGTTGCCCGAAAAAAGCGCTCTGCCCTCATCACGCCCGACCTGTTCTGGCCTGTTCCCAAAGGACGCGCACGCGAAGCGACACGACAAAGAAGCAACAAGCGTTGCCGCCGCATCGGGTGCAGGCCGGACGCGCCACATCGTCAGAACCTGCAAGCACCCCCGGTGTTGCGTCATCCGCCCGCCACCACGCAATCGCAGTCGGTGCAGAACTTCGTTGTTTTACAAGGGGACGCGCCCCCGGCCAAGCCATCAGTGCTTCTGCCTTGCGCGTCAAAGGTGTTGGCGCGGATGTCCACGGCTTTGAAGCGCACGCACGCTTGCTTCTCCTGCTTTGCCGTAGGTGAGTTGGGCTGCGGCCCAAGGCGTCGAGTTGATAGCTAATGCGTTGATCGAGTGCACCGCTCGCGCGTTGCTGTATTGTTCCCAAGGCAGGCCTTGGGCTTTGAGGTTGTCGTCGGGTTTGGCCTGGGTGAGGCGGTTCAGCCGGTCGTAACTGTAGCGGGTGGTTCCCGCTTCGCTGTCGATCTGGCTGATGTTGCCCGCTTTGTCGTATTGGTAGCTTCGGCTTGCCAACAGTTGTGTGGCCTGATTCCTGATTTCGATTTGGGCCGGTCTTAGCAGTGCATCATAGGTCAGGGTTTTGCTGGCGCCAGGACTCTGGATTTGCCCCGCAGCCAGCCAGTTGTAGTTGCTGCAGGTGATTTCACTTCCATCGGGCAGGGTGGTTCTTGTGAGGCGGCCGCGCGAACAGAAAGGCTTGACGCTCCTTGGGCCGCCGATAACCAAGGGCCGGGGTTGGTTGGGCAGGCGACTGTTCACGGCATCATTTGAATTGCGGTTGCAAGCTCATTGATCGCCATCTGATGCTGATTTGGGTGCCGATGAACGCGCTTGCTTTTTTGGAGGGGCTTGTTCTGGGACATTGGGTGAGTTGCTTTTCGCTTTTGCCGGGCTGGCCAGATGGATAACACCAGAAAAAACATCACAGTCTCTAAATGAATAACGCCATTCTACGGAAACTGAGTCATTTTCAGAAAACCTTTCACGATATACTCCGAAATCCTTGATAGAAGCGATGCGAGCACCCGCCGAAATCGCAACCAATTCCAGAGTCGGATGCCCTATACCGACCATCATGGGACCTTTTACACCATTCTTGATTACTGAAATTTTCATTCCACGTCTCGCACCAAGATGCCAGGGAATGGTGTCCACGGGTATATACAATTTCTCATTGGACTTGTTGTGCAAGGATACCATGTATCTATTCTCATTGATGTGCTCAACCTTGACATCCACCTTACACTCCGCCTCTGCATGAGAAGCCATACAGAAACCCATGCCAATCGTTAAAATAAAATTGACTATTTTCATTGCATGCCCTTGATTTCAACTTGACTCTACCAGTCAAAAGTTCAAAGCTCCTGGATCATCATGCCAGGCTTGTATTCTGGCCTCACTTCCTTGCAGGATTTTATTTTATCCACAGTTATACTGTCACTAAACTGAATATAACCATTTCTACTTGTGTATTTAAAATCAAACTTACCAACCTCTCCATGATAATTGAATGATCCCATGAATACTGAAACACTCGAACTTCCCACTGGCTCAATTGCATGATAAAATGGGCTATTCATAATAGTAATCATACTAAGCGAACTATCGTAGTATGGCTCATCGTTAAATAATATTAGCAAATTATCAGTAGGGAATACAACCAAAAAATTCCCCCAGAAATCACCATCAACGATTAAAGCCACGGCATCGAAATAATAAGCAGATTCCCCATCATTCCTTAAACTTAGATCTCCCCAGAAAATAATCGAACCCTTATTATTCAAGCAGGCCGAAATTTTCTTCTCAAGTACAACAATTTTATTTTTATCAAAATTGCACGAGGACAAAAAAATACATATAAAAATAACGGCATATTTTATTGCACGCATTTCAATCTCTCCTGTATCTGTAATTACAATTATGCTTGTTAGTCCTATCCCATTTCGCTGCACTTCTCTGAACAGCCTCCCCAGCCAATGCCTTTAGAGTGCTTAGCAAACTGTTGCTGTTGGCACTCTCGCATGCGTCCTTGGTTTCATATGGATTATTTTTATTTTTGTTTTCAACACTCATGGAAACCGTTTTAGCTTGCACAGCAAAAGCATTCATATCCATTACATGGTCATTCTCGGCCCTTCGATTCCATGCATATTTATCCTCTTCGTTACCAAGTGTATCGCACACGGCTCCGTAATTTGGCCTGTAAGCAACAAGAAGCGCCATATTAACACTGTATTCATTCAAAAACCATTTGCAATTTTTCTCAATGCACGTT
>JAISNB010000215.1 GCA_031276435.1 Burkholderiaceae bacterium
CCGTGTGCAACGCCAGTCCCGCGTGTTCGCGCAGCGGGTGGAAGTGGATTTTCGGGAATCGTTCCTGCGCCAGGCGCACGTCGTAGGGGCTGGTGCACAGGTAAGCCAGCGCGCCCGCGGCGTCGTGCGCCATGCGGGTGGGGTAGGCGTTGCAGAATTCGCCGAGCGCTTGCGCTGTGTCGGCGCTGATCCAGCGCGCACCGGTGTATTGGCAGGCTTCCAGCCGGATGTCGCAGTCGTATTCGGCCTTGAGCCGGTGTTGCACCACCTCAAATTGCAGTTGTCCCACGGCGCCCAGCAGCATGTTGCCGCCCACGTCCGGTTTGAAGACCTGGATGGCACCTTCTTCGCCCAACTGGGCCAGGCCCTGCTGCAATTGTTTGGTGCGCAGCGGGTTTTTGAGCACCACGGTCATGAACATTTCGGGCGCGAAGAAGGGCAGGCCGGTAAATTGCAGGCTGGCGCCGTCGGTGATGGTGTCGCCAAGCTGCACGCCGCCGTGCGTGGTAAAGCCGATGATGTCGCCCGCGTAGGCTTCTTCAACGGCTTCGCGCCGCTGGCTCAGGAAGGTGACGACGCTGGTGGGGCGCAGTTCCCTGGCCGATCGCTGGACCTTGAGTTTCATGCCCGGCGTGTATTTGCCCGAGGCCACGCGCACGAAGGCGATGCGGTCGCGGTGCGCCGGATCCATGTTGGCCTGCACTTTGAAGACCACGCCAGCAAAGGTATCGTCGTCGGGCGCGATGGTTTTTTCGACCGCTTGCTTGCCAGCCCACAAGGTGCTGGTGCGCGGCTGTGGCGGGGGCGCCATGTCCACCAGTGCGTCCAGCACTTCCAGCACGCCGAAGTTGTTCACGCCGGAGCCAAAGAATACAGGCGTTTGCTGGCCGTGCAGGAAGGCGGCGCTGTCCCAGGCGGGTGAGGCGCCCACGGCCAGTTCCATGCTTTCGGCGGCGGTCTCGAACGCACCGTCAAAGCGCGCGGTCAGTTGATCTCGCGCGTCCAGGGGGATGGTTTCAAAGTCTTGCGGGCGGCGCTCGCTGCCCGCTTCAAACACCGTCATGGCCCGGGTGCGCAAGTTGATGATGCCGCCAAACGTTTTGCCCTGGCCCACGGGCCAGGTCATGGGCACGCAAGGCATGCCAAGCTCGCGCTCCACTTCGTCCAGGATGTCCAGCGGGTCGCGCACTTCGCGGTCCATTTTGTTGACGAAGGTGATGATGGGCGTGTTGCGCTGGCGGCAAACTTCGATCAGGCGGCGCGTTTGCGTTTCCACGCCGTTGGCCGCGTCGATCACCATCAGCGCCGAATCGACGGCGGTGAGCACGCGGTAGGTGTCTTCCGAGAAGTCTTTGTGCCCCGGCGTGTCGAGCAGGTTGATGACCCTGTCGCGGTAGAGCATTTGCATGACCGAGCTGGCCACCGAAATGCCGCGCTGCTTTTCGATTTCCATCCAGTCGCTGGTGGCGTGGCGGCTGGCTTTGCGCGCCTTGACGCTGCCGGCGATCTGGATCGCGCCTGAAAACAGCAGCAGCTTTTCGGTCAGCGTGGTTTTGCCAGCGTCCGGGTGGGAGATGATGGCAAAGGTGCGACGGCGGCCAGTTTCTGAGGCGTAGGACATGACAACGGTGCAAGGTGTGGTGTGGTTGGGCTGCGCGGCGCGGCTGGGGAGCAGGAAAAAGCGCCTGGCGCGTGTGTGGCCCGGCTGCTTTCTCTTTGTGCGTGCCATCCACGGCAGGACAGCCCGCGCGGGCAAGGCCGCAATTTTAGGGCCGACGCGCGCGCTGGCTGGCGCCGGACGGCGCGGCACGTTCGGCCATGCCTTAGAATCGCACTGACTTTCCGAGGAGCGTTGCAGCGCCCTTTTGCGGGCGTGAGGCTCGGACAAGTTTCCTTTTTGCAACGACGCTCATCCACTGCCTGCCGTGTGATGAGCGCGACCCGATCAATCCGCTCAGAGCATTTGCGCCAGTGGCTTTCACTGGATTTGAACTGGAGCGCGAACATGAATGCACCACTGGAAAAAACGGCTGCCGCCGATTGCGTGATTGCCGATTTGAACCTGGCCGCCTGGGGCCGCAGGGAAATTGCCATTGCCGAGATGGAAATGCCCGGCCTCATGAGCATCCGCTCCGAGTACGCCAAAAGCCAGCCGCTCAAGGGCGCGCGCATTGCCGGTTCGCTGCACATGACCATTCAGACGGCTGTGCTGATCGAGACCTTGCAGGCGCTGGGCGCGCGGGTGCGCTGGGCGTCCTGCAACATTTTTTCCACACAGGATCACGCGGCGGCGGCCATTGCGGCCAGCGGCACGCCCGTGTTTGCCGTCAAGGGCGAAACGTTGCAGCAGTATTGGGACTACACGCACCGCATTTTTGAATTTGCGCCCAAGGGCGATGCCGCCGAAGGCCCCAACATGATTCTGGACGACGGGGGCGATGCCACGCTGCTGATGCATCTGGGCAAGCAGGCCGAGGCCGACCGGGCCGTGCTGGCCAATCCGCGCAGCGAGGAAGAGCGCGTGCTGTTCGCGGCCATTCAGGCCCGGCTGGCGCAAGATGCCAACTGGTACAGCCGCAAGAGCGCACAAATCCTGGGCGTGACCGAAGAGACCACCACCGGCGTGCACCGCCTGAAAGACATGAGCGCCCGGGGCGCACTGATGTTTCGCGCCATCAACGTCAACGATTCGGTCACCAAAAGCAAGTTTGACAACCTCTATGGCTGCCGGGAATCGCTGGTGGATGGCATCAAGCGCGCCACCGACGTGATGGTGGCCGGCAAGATTGCCGTGGTGTGCGGCTATGGCGATGTGGGCAAGGGCAGCGCGCAGGCGCTGCGCGCGCTTTCGGCGCAGGTGTGGGTGACCGAGATCGACCCCATCTGCGCGCTGCAAGCGGCCATGGAAGGCTACCGCGTGGTCACCATGGAAGAAGCGGCGCCGCTGGCCGACATTTTCGTGACCTGCACGGGCAACAAGGACGTCATCACCTACACGCACATGGCGGCCATGAAAGACCAGGCCATCGTCTGCAACATCGGGCATTTCGACAACGAAATCGAAGTGGCGCGGCTCGAACGCGATTGCCAGTGGGAAGAGATCAAACCCCAGGTCGACCATGTGATCTTCAAGGACGGCAAGCGCATCATCCTGCTGGCCAAGGGCCGCCTGGTGAATCTGGGCTGCGCCACCGGCCACCCGAGCTACGTGATGAGTTCCAGCTTTGCCAACCAGACGCTGGCGCAAATCGAGTTGTTCGCGCATCCTGAAAAGTACGCAGTCGGCCAGGTTTACGTGTTGCCCAAGCATCTGGATGAACACGTCGCGCGCTTGCAGCTATCGCGGCTCAATGTGCGGCTGACCGAGTTGACCGACGCGCAAGCCGCCTACATTGGCGTGTCCAGGCGCGGGCCGTTCAAGCCAGACAGCTACCGTTATTGAGGCGCAAACCGCGCGCGCCGCGCCAGGAAAACCCCGTGTCCATGAACGCGTTTCACAGCCGCGACCAGCGCCGCGCGCCGCCGCCGGTTGCGGCCCAAGCGCCAGTGGCCCGCAAGGCGGGCTTTGCGCGCGCCGATCAGTTGCTGGCGCAACGCGGCCAGGCCGCCTCGCGCACGGCGGCGCGGGAATTGATCGCGCAAGGCCGGGTGAGCTGGCAGGGCCAGCGCGTCAGCAAGCCCGCGCAGGCGCTGCCGCAAGCGGCGGTGCTGGATGTCGCCGCGCCAGATGCCGCCGACGCGACCGGGCGTTACGTGTCGCGGGGCGGCATCAAGCTGGCGGGCGCGCTGCAAGCCAGCGGCATGCGGGTGCGTGGCGCGTGTTGTCTGGATGTGGGGCAATCGACGGGCGGCTTCACCGATTGCCTGCTGCAGCATGGCGCCAGCCGCGTGGTGGGGCTGGACGTGGGACATGGCCAGTTGCATCCGCGCCTGCGGCAAGATGCGCGCGTGCTGTGTCTGGAAGGCGTCAACGCGCGCCATCTGGATGCGCGGGCGCTGGCTGGCGTGGCCGGGCAGGCGCGTTTCGACCGGGTGGTGGGCGATGTGTCGTTCATTTCCCTGACCCTGGTGCTGCCCGCCCTGGTGCCGGTACTGGCCGAAGGCGGCGAATTGCTCATGCTGGTCAAACCCCAGTTCGAGTTGCAACCAGCGCAGATCGGCAAGGGCGGCATCGTGCGCGACGCGGCGCTGTATGCCGATGTGCAGCAGCGCATCCGGCATGCGCTGACACGGCTCGGCCTGCAAACCCTGGGCTGGTTTGCCAGCCCGATCACCGGGGGCGATGGCAATCGCGAATTTTTCGTGCATGCTGCCAGTGGCCGCTGACTTTGGGTCTGGCCGCCGCCGAGCGTGGATTTTCTGGAGACATTGAATGCGACAAGTGCCCATCAGCCTGGAATTTTTTCCCCCGAAAACGCCGGAAGGCGCGCAAAAGCTGCGCGTGGTCCGGCAAAGCCTGTATGCGCTCAAGCCGGAGTTTTGCTCGGTGACTTTTGGCGCTGGCGGCTCGACACAGGAAGGCACGCTGGACACTGTGCGCGAGATCATGGCCGAAGGCATGGTGGCCGCGCCACACCTGTCGTGCATCGGGCAAACGCACGAGTCCATCCGCCAGCGGCTGGCCGCCTACAAGGCCGCGGGCGTCAGGCGCATCGTGGCGCTGCGCGGCGATTTGCCAAGCGGCTACGGCCTGGGCGGCCAATTCCGCTACGCCAGCGACCTGGTGGCCTTCATCCGGGCAGAGACGGGCCGGACTTTCCAGATCGAAGTGGCCGCTTACCCCGAGATGCACCCGCAAGCGCGCTCGCCGCGGGCCGATCTGGACGCCTTTGCCGCCAAGGTGGCGGCGGGAGCCGACTCGGCCATCACGCAGTATTTCTTCAATGCCGACGCCTACTTTCGCTTCAGGGACGAGCTGCGCCAGCGCGCGCTGGCCGTGCCCGTTGTGCCCGGCATCATGCCGATCGTGAACTCCTCGCAACTGATGCACTTTTCAGACACCTGCGGCGCGGAAATACCGCGCTGGATGCGCTTGCGGCTACAGGCCTTTGGCGACGACAAGGCGTCCATCCGGGCGTTTGGCACAGACGTGGTGGCCGCCCTGTGCGAGCGCCTCATCGCTGGCGGAGCGCCAGCCCTGCACTTTTACACGCTCAATCAGGCCACGCCGGTTTTGGCGCTGTGCCAGCACGCGCTGGCATGACGTGCGTTGCAAATTGACGACAAAACAGGGCTTTGCACCGCCTTGATGCAGGGGTAAAAGCAAGATATTGATCTTAAGCAGATTGCCTTTGTACAGGCTCGTTGCGATAATAGCGGCTGGGAACAAACATCCCGTTCGCAACCTATTTACCACCGCAGGAATCGACATGAAAACTAAACTTTTGCTGACCGCCGCAGTTTGCGCGCTGACCGCCGTTTCTGCCTCCGCGCAAACCGCCGAAGGCTCTTGGTTGGTGCGTGCCCGCGCCGTGCATCTGGACAGTGCCAACAAGGACAGCACCGGCCTGGGACTGACCATCAACAACAAATGGCTGCCGGAAGTGGACTTTACCTACTTCCTCAACAGCAACCTGGCCGCCGAGCTGATCCTGACCGTGCCGCAAAAGCACAAGGTGTACTCTTTTGGCTCCAAAATCGGTACGCTCAAGCATCTGCCTCCCACGCTGACGGTCCAGTACCACTTCACCAACCTGGGTGCCCTCAAGCCTTACGTGGGCGCTGGCGTCAACTACACGCGCTTCAGTGCCGTGCATGTGCTCGATGGCGTTGCCACAGTCAAGAAGAACTCCTTCGGCCCCGCGCTGCAAGCAGGTCTTGACTTCGCGATCGCCCCCAACGTGTACCTGAACCTGGACGTCAAGAAGGTCTGGATCAAGACCGATGTCAAGGCCGGTGGCGTCAAGGTTGGCCGCTTCAAGGTTGACCCGGTTCTGGTTGGCCTGGGTGTTGGCTACCGCTTCTGATCGATCATCAAAGCGCAACGCTCTTGCAAAAAACAGCAGGCCCCAGGCCTGCTGTTTTTTTGTCTGCGCGGCAGGCCGCATGTTTTTCCGGAAGGGGCCGCACGCGGCGCAAAAAACGTCAGGCAGGCGCGTATTCCAGGCTTTGCGCCTTGCCGCGCCCGCGTCCCAGAATGTCCAGCAGCACGGGCAAAGCCGCTTGCAGTGACGCCGCCAGCGTGTGCGGCGGGTTGATGACGAATACGCCACTGGCGCTCAGGCCGCCCCCTTGCTGCCGGTCGCTGCGGGGTGCCAGTTCGGGACTCTGGCCGATGTTCAGGCTGGCGTGCAACCAGCCGCGCGCCGCCTGTTTGCTCAAGGTGCGCAGGCGGCGCGGCAAATCGTGCGCTTCAGCGCGCGCGATGATCGGATACCAGACCAGATAAGTGCCGTTGGGAAAACGCCTGAGGCTCTCTTGCATGCAGGCGCCAACTTTCGCGTAATCGCTTTTGATTTCGTAGCTCGGATCCATGAGCACCATGGCGCGGCGCGAGCCTGAGGCCGAAGGCGGCGGGGGCAGCAGGGCGCGCAGGGCTTCAAACCCGTCTTGCCGCAGCACGGCAATTTCCCGGCCCGATCGCAAGCGCGCGATGTGGGTCGACAGGGTTTTGCTGTCGGCGGGATGCAACTCGAACAGCTTGAGCCGGTCGCGCGACGCGGCGCGCATCAGGTGCTGGATGATGAAGGGCGAGCCTGGATAAACCCGCTGCCGCACGCTGGTGGCGCCGTCGCCATCGGCGGCGGGGTTGAACTTTGCCACGACGGTCAGGTAATCGTCCAGCGCCGCCGCAATGCCGCTGGCGGGGACGCTGCCGTCTTTTGGGCGCAGGGCGGCCATCAGTTTGACGATGCCGTCGGTTGCCTCGCCGCTTTTGGTTGACCAGTCGCCATCGAGCCGGTAAAGCCCCGCGCCCGCGTGCGTGTCCACCAGTGTGAGGGCCGCGGGCTTGAGCATCAGGTGGCGCAAGGTGGCGATCAAGGTGATGTGCTTGAGGACATCGGCGTGGTTGCCAGCGTGGAAGGCGTGTCTGTAACTGAACATGGTGGCCGCGATGGTACCCTGCGCCGCGCGCCCGCGCCGGAGCGAGAAAGGCGCACGGGCCATCCGGGATGCCGGTTGGGGCCGGGCATTTGTCCGGGGCGGGCCGATTGCATATAATCATGGGCTTCGCAGCGATTTTGCGGCCCCGCGGCGAATATCCAGACCCCACCTAAGAGTCTTCCGGCAGAGAAGGTCCGACCGTGGAAAAGGGCCAGTCAAACCACCTTTTGCTTTTAAGGAAAGCACATGAAAACGTTCAGCGCAAAACCCGCTGACGTGACGCATGAGTGGTTTGTGATTGACGCCACCGACAAGGTGCTCGGACGGGTTGCCAGCGAAGTGGCCCTCCGTTTGCGCGGCAAGCACAAAGCCATTTACACGCCTCACGTCGATACGGGCGACTTCATTGTCGTCGTCAACGCAGCCAAGCTGCGCGTGACCGGCGCCAAGGAACTCGACAAAAAGTACTACCACCACACGGGCTATCCGGGCGGCATCCGCGAGACCAACTTCCGCGATCTGCAAGCCCGGCATCCAGGCCGCGCGCTTGAGAAGGCCGTCAAGGGCATGCTCCCCAAGGGGCCGCTTGGCTACGCCATGATCAAGAAGCTCAAAGTCTATGGTGGCGCGGAGCATCCGCACACCGCCCAGCAGCCCAAAGTGCTGGAAATCCAAGGAGCCTGAACAAATGATTGGTGAATGGAACAATGGCACCGGTCGTCGCAAATCCAGCGTCGCCCGCGTGTTTCTGAAAAAAGGCTCCGGCAAGATCACGGTCAACGGCAAGAACATCGAAGAGTTCTTTGGCCGCCAGACTTCCATCATGATCTGCAAGCAGCCGCTGGTTCTGACCGACAACGTGCAAGCGTTCGACATCCAGGTCAACGTGCATGGCGGTGGCGAATCGGGCCAGGCGGGCGCCGTGCGCCACGGCATCACCCGCGCGCTGATCGATTACGACGCCAACCTCAAGCCCGCCCTGAGCGCAGCCGGGTACGTCACGCGCGATGCCCGCGAGGTCGAGCGCAAGAAAGTCGGTCTGCACTCCGCGCGCCGGCGCAAGCAGTTCAGCAAACGCTAAAGCGCCTTGCTGGCAGATGCCATATGGATGCCGCACAGCCGCTGGCTGTTGCGGCATTTTTGTTGGCGCGCGCAAAACGTGTGGTAGAAACTTGGGCCAGGGCGCTGCTGGAGCGCCCCAGATTTATGGATGCATGAAATGCTTGGAATCAAGAAACCGCCTTCCGTCAAGAGCATTGTTGGTTCGGGCATGCGGATCGAAGGCCCCGTGACCTTTCAGGACGGCCTGCAAATCGAAGGCGTGGTTGCTGGCGACATCACGGCCCAGTCCGATCAGCCCAATCTGCTCGTGATTGCAGAGGCCGGGGCTGTGCATGGCGCCATTCGCGCCGATCGCGTCGTGATTGCGGGCAAGGTGGCCGGATCGGTGTACGCCAGCGGGCTGGTGGAGTTGCTGGCCACCGCCAACGTCCAGGGCGACATTGAATACAAGCGGCTGGAGATGCAGCAGGGCGCTTTGGTGGAAGGGCGCTTGCAGCCCATGCTGACTCCGCCTCCGCCTGCCGATGCCAGGCATGCAAATGGCGCCGTCAAGTCCGGCCCCGCTTTGGCCGCTCCTGTGGAGCCATCGCTCGAATCCGCGCCTTTGCCCGACGCGCCCCAGATCCACACACCCGGAAATGCGCCCGAGAAAGAGAAGCGGCCTATCCGGCTGTTTTGATGTACCATCGCCGCCAACTGTCATCAGGAGTGTTTCATGAGTGCTGTGCCCCAAACCGTTGAAGCCCCCCCAATGCCCGCGCCGGTCATCTTTACCGACGCAGCGGCGGCCAAAGTGGCTGAATTGATTGCCGAAGAAGGCAATCCCGATCTGAAGTTGCGCGTTTTCGTGCAGGGTGGCGGGTGTTCGGGATTCCAGTACGGTTTCACTTTTGACGAAATTGCCAATGACGACGATACGACCATGGTCAAGAACGGGGTGTCGCTGCTCATTGACGCCATGAGTTACCAGTATCTGGTCGGCGCCGAGATCGACTATAAGGAAGACCTGCAAGGCGCGCAGTTTGTCATCAAAAATCCCAATGCCACCACCACTTGCGGGTGTGGCTCATCGTTTTCCGTGGGCTGAAAAAGCACAACCTGGCGGCGGCTGTTGCGGCTGGTCGGGGCACAAAAAAGCGCATCGTTCGATGCGCTTTTTTGCGGGTGACGAAGGCGCGCAGGGCGCGTGGTTGGCACGGCGGACCGCCGCCAACTTCTGGCTTATTCGAAGTGGACGCCGTTGGATGCGCGGGCCGCGTCGAGTTGAACCTTCATGCTCTCGGCCAGCTTGGCGAAAGCCACTTTGCTGCTGGCCGCAACGGCCACGTCCTCGCGCTGGTTGGCCAGCATTTCCGTGGGATCGATGGGGTTGTTGTTCACGCGGAATTCCAGATGCAGGTGCGGCCCCGTGACGCGGCCCGACTGGCCCGACAAGGCGATGGTCTCGCCCTGCGCCACGGTGGCGCCTTTTTTCACGTTGATCTTGGACAGATGCGCGTAAACGGTGGAGTGCTGGTTGTTGCGGTGCTTGATGTAAATCACGTTGCCATAGCCGCCCTGCACGCCCGCGAAAGTGACCTGGCCGTCGCCAATGGAGCGCACCGGCGTGCCAACAGGAGCGGCGTAGTCGATGCCCGTGTGGTCGCGGCGATAGCCCAGTACCGGGTGAATGCGCGAGCCAAAGCCGCTGGTCACGCGCGAAACCTGCAGCGGCGAGATCAGGTAAGCCTTGCGCAGGCTTTGGCCGTCAAACGAGTAATAGCTGCCCTTGCC
The DNA here is from genome assembly GCA_031276435.1 of Burkholderiaceae bacterium. GTDB lineage: Bacteria > Pseudomonadota > Gammaproteobacteria > Burkholderiales > Burkholderiaceae_C > Ottowia. The sequence continues at coordinate 9,880 of JAISNB010000215.1, forward strand.
CGCGTCTTTGGGGTCTGCAAACCACAGCGCCTGGTGCACGCGCCCCCTGTTGACAAACTCGGCGCTGAGCACGCGGCCCGATTGCACGGCCTCGCCATCGGCTTCCAGTGTTTCGTACACGATGGCAAAGGTGTCGCCCTTGTGCAGCGAGCGGTGAAAGTCAATCTCGGAATCGAAGATTTCGGTCAACTGCCGGGTGACCGAATCGGGCATGCCCGCCTCGTCGGTGGCGGCAAACAGGGTCGAATAAATGGTGCCGCTGACCAGGCGCTGGGATACGACCAATGGCGCGGTTTCCACGCGCGCGGTGAAATCGTCGCCGGATTTCTCGACGATCAGGCGCTTGAAATTGCCCTCGTCATCCTTTTCGACCCATTGCGTGCGCAGGCTTAGCAGGGTTTGCTGCTCGGACGCCTCGGCGTTGACGGTGCGGCCCCTGCGCTTGAACAGGGCCTCGCGCGCCAAGGCGTTGCCGCGCAGGAATTTGGCCGCGGCGGGATCGGCAATGTTGAGCCGCTCCAGCAAGCCTTCGGGCGTATCAGCCGCGCGGGTGGTTTCAGAGCGGTAGAGCGTGAAGCTGGGCAACTCCAGCGCCTTGCTCCGGGCGGCCCAGGCGGACGATGGCACGGCCTCGGTCACCAGGCGCACGGGTTGTTTGGGCACATCCGGCGCAAAAGAAGCCACCGCATACGCGGCCCCGCCAGCACTCAAAAGCATGGCAGCCGCAGCCGCCGCAATGTGCCTTGGGTGGCGCTGTAGATAGTCCACGCACACAAGGCCCGAGTAGATCAGGTGTTTTTTCACAAGCCAAATAATCGATTGCGTCCATGTGGCAGGGCGTTTGGGTTGCGGCGCGCGCCAGGGTGCGCTACAACCAAAGTCCCTGCAACAGCCAGCAGCGCCACTAGAATCTACGCTTTGTGACAACTGCGCGATCTGCGAAGTGTAGCGCAGTCAACGGCATTTTTACAGGCATTTTGCAATTCACTGGCATGCAGGAAAAACAGGCGGACGAGGCGGCAGAATCTTTTGCGACCAGCCCGGGGGTGCGCGATGCGCTGGCCATCTCATTGCGCGGCTGCGACGAATTGCTGCCCCAGGCAGACTGGGCGCGCAAACTGGCGCGCGCCGAGGCCACGGGGCAGCCCCTGCGTATCAAGCTCGGGCTTGATCCCACGGCGCCCGACATCCACCTGGGCCACACCGTGGTGCTCAACAAGCTGCGCCAGTTGCAGGATCTGGGGCACACGGTGATTTTCCTGATTGGCGACTTCACCAGCCTGATTGGCGACCCGTCCGGGCGCAACACCACGCGGCCACCGCTGACGGCCGAGCAAATCCGCGCCAATGCCGAAACCTACCGCGCCCAGGCCTTCAAGGTGCTGGATCCCGACAAAACCGAGACGCGCTACAACAGCGAATGGAGCGATGCGCTGGGCGCGCGCGGCATGATCAATCTTGCGGCCAAATACACGGTGGCGCGCATGATGGAGCGCAACGACTTTGCCGAACGCTTCAGGGCCGGGGTCGCCATCTCGGTGCACGAATTTTTGTACCCGCTGATGCAGGGCCACGACTCGGTGGCGCTCAAAAGCGATCTGGAACTGGGCGGCACCGACCAGAAATTCAACCTGCTCATGGGGCGGCACTTGCAGCAGGAATACGGGCAGGAGCCGCAGTGCATTTTGACCATGCCGCTGCTGGAAGGGCTGGACGGCGTGGAGAAAATGTCCAAGTCCAAAAACAACTACATCGGCATCACCGAAGAGGCCAACACCATGTTCGCCAAGGTGCTATCCATCAGCGACGATCTGATGTGGCGCTGGTACACGCTGCTGTCGTTCAAGTCGATGGCGGAAATCGACACGCTCAGGCAGGACGCGGCCCACGGGCGCAACCCCAGGGACATCAAGCTCTTGCTGGCCCGGGAAATCACTGCGCGCTTTCACAGCGTGGCCGCAGCCGATGCGGCGCAGCAGGATTTCGCGCTGCGCAGCCGCGGCGGCGTGCCCGAGGCCATTGCCGAGGCGCAGCTTGCGGGCGCGCCCATGGGCATTGGCGCCGTGCTCAAGCAAACGGGGCTGGCCGCGTCGGTCAGTGAAGCCGGGCGCTTGATCGATGGCGGCGGCGTGCGCGTGGATTCCTGCGTCGTCAGTGACAAGGCCCTGCGCCTGCAAGCGGGCACTTACGTCGTGCAGGTGGGCAAGCGGCGCTTTGTGCGCGTCACGCTGTCCTGAAAAAACCGCGCAATGTTGTCCCTGGGGCGCTGGCGCCAAAGCGCAAAGCCAGCGGCTTCGTCCTGGCCTGACCGGCAAACGCCTGGCCGCTTGCGCGCGGATCGCGGTGCACGCGTGTTTGCGCCGTGGCGGAAAAACATGCATGGCTACAATGCGCGTTCAGGGTGGTCGGGGCCAGCGCTGCGCGTGCTTTTGTGGCAGTTGCAAAGCACGCGCGGGCCGACCGCCACCAGTGCGTCGAACCATTGGACAAGCGCAGCCTTGGCGCTGCGTTTCTTTTCTTCCAGGATCATTTTGTTGCCCTCGGACAGTCTCGTTGAATTGCGCAACGTTCGCTTTGGCTACGACGAAAGAGCCGTATTGCAGGACGCATCGCTGACCGTGCCCAGGGGCAAGGTCACGGCGCTGATGGGCGCTTCCGGCGGCGGCAAAACGACGGTGCTGCGCCTGATTGGCGGGCAGTATCAGGCGCAGTCGGGCGAGGTGCTGTTCGATGGCCGCAACGTGGGTGCCATGGGCGAGATGCGCCTTTATGCGACACGCCGGCGCATGGGCGTGCTGTTCCAGTTTGGCGCGCTGTTCACTGACCTCAGCGTTTTCGAGAACGTGGCGTTTCCGCTGCGCGAGCACACCGATTTGTCTGAAGCACTGATCCGGGACATCGTGCTCATGAAGCTGGACGCCGTGGGCCTGCGCGGCGCGCGCGATCTGATGCCCGCGCAGGTATCGGGCGGCATGGCGCGGCGCGTGGCGCTGGCGCGGGCCATTGCGCTGGATCCGGAACTGGTCATGTACGACGAACCGTTTGCCGGGCTGGACCCCATCTCGCTGGGCACTTCCGCGCGCCTGATCCGCAACATCAACGACGCGCTGGGCATGACCAGTGTGCTCGTGTCGCACGATCTGGACGAAACCTTCCGCATTGCCGATCACGTGGTCATCCTGGCCGAAGGCCGCGTCATTGCGCAAGGCGCGCCGCACGCGGTGCGCACCAGCAGCGATCCGCTGGTGCACCAGTTTGTGCACGGCGATGTGGACGGGCCGGTGCCATTCCACTACCCGGGGCCGGGCATCGAGGCCGATTTTGGAGCGCCGTCATGAGTTGCTGGCGTCCCGCCGACATTGGCTTTGCCGTCAGGCGCGCCCTGGCCGACATGGGCTACGCCACGCGCTTTTTCTGGCGCCTGTTGCGCCTGACGGGGCCGGTGTTGCAACGCTTTGGCCTGGTGCGCGACCAGATTTATTTCCTGGGCAATTATTCGCTTGCCATCATTGCGGTTTCGGGCCTGTTCGTCGGATTCGTACTGGCCTTGCAGGGCTACAACATCCTGCAACGCTTTGGCTCGGCAGAAGCCGTGGGCATGATGGTGGCGCTGGCGCTGATCCGGGAACTGGGGCCGGTGGTAACGGCGCTGCTGTTTGCCGGACGTGCGGGCACGTCGCTGACGGCTGAAATCGGCCTGATGAAAGCGGGCGAGCAGCTTTCGGCCATGGAAATGATGGCCGTGGACCCCCTGCGTCGCATCATCGCGCCCCGGTTTCTGGCGGGCGTGCTGGTGCTGCCGCTGCTGACTTCGGTCTTCAACGCCGTGGGCATTCTGGGCGGCTGGCTGGTCAGTGTGCCCCTGATCGGCGTGGATCCCGGCGCGTTCTGGAGCCAACTCAAGGGGGGCGTGGATTTGTGGACCGATGTGGGCAACGGCCTCATCAAAAGCCTGGTGTTTGGCGTTGCCGTCTCCTTTGTCGCGCTGCTGCAAGGCTACGTGGCCAGACCCACGGCCGAGGGCGTATCGCGCGCCACCACGCGCACCGTGGTGATGGCATCGCTCATGGTTTTGGGACTGGATTTTTTACTGACCGCATGGATGTTCAGCATCTGAGCGCATGAAATAAGAAAGGATGTGTTGCCATGGGACGCTCAAAAAATGACGTATGGGTTGGCCTGTTTGTGCTGGCTGGCCTGGCTGCGCTGGTGTTTCTGGCCTTGCAATCGGCCAATCTGGCATCGCTGAGCCTGCGTTCCACCTACCGCGTCACGGCGCGCTTTGAAAACATTGGCGGCCTCAAACCCAAGGCCGCCGTGCGCAGCGCGGGCGTGGTGGTGGGGCGCGTGGCCGAAATCCAGTTTGACAACACCCACTTCCAGGCCAACGTGGTCATGGAGATGGATGCGCGCCACAAGTTTCCCAAAGACAGCTCCATGCAAATTCTCACCAGCGGCCTGCTGGGCGAACAATACGTGGGCATTTCTCCTGGCTATGAAGAAGAAAGTCTGGCCGCCGGAGGCATTGTGACGCACACGCAATCGGCTGTGGTTCTGGAAAGCCTGATTGGCCAGTTTCTTTATAACCAGGCTGCCAGCGGCGGCGGCCCGGGTGCTGCTGCGGTCAAGCCATGATGGTTTTGGTTGCTGGCGACACGCACTGATTTTCTGTCGCACTTGATATTCAAAACAAAATGTTTTTCAAACCAGATATTCCGACCCGTCGCGCACCGCGCATGCTGTGGCTGTCCGTTTTTTTGTGCAGCGCACTGGCGGGCTGCGCGTCAGCGCCAGTGGGCGATGCACGCAGCGATCCTTTGGAATCCTACAACCGCTCCATGTACGCGGTCAACGACGCAGTTGACCGCGCCGTGCTCAAACCCGCGGCCACGGCATACAAAACCGTGTTGCCAGGCCCGGTGCGCCAAGGCGTCAACAATTTTTTTGGCAACCTGGGCGATGTCTGGTCTTTTGCCAACAACACCCTGCAATTCAAACCAGAGGGGGCGCTCACTTCTTTCTGGCGCGTTGTCATCAATAGCACCATGGGGCTTGGCGGCGTTCTGGATCCGGCCACCGAACTGCGACTGGAAAAACGCACCGAAGATTTTGGACAAACCCTGGGCCATTGGGGCGTCAAACCCGGCCCTTATGTTGTCTTGCCGCTGCTGGGTTCATCCACCTTGCGCGATACGCTGGCATTGCCTGTCGATTTTTACGGCAACTCGCTGGTTCAGCCAGATTATGGCAGCACGCGCGCGCGCAATGGACTGGCCATTGTGCGCGTGGTCGATACTCGCGCGGGTTTGCTCGGCGTCTCTGATGTATTGGAAGCCGCTGCGCTGGATCGCTATTCGTTCCAGCGCGATGCCTATTTGCAAAAACGCCGCAACGATGTTTACGACGGTAACCCGCCACCGGCGCCAGAATCCGGTTTTGAGGGCAACGACTCCTGGTGGGATGAAAACAGCGCCACACCACAACCCGCCGCTGACGGGGCAGCGCAAAATTAATCGCCGCGCCAGCCAGCGCGCTGGCCTTCGCCCAATCACCGCAACCTGCGCGCCGGATCTCCATCCAATAGGCCAATGCCCTCTAGGGAAGCTCTGATTCAAAGAACCGTCATTGCGCGCGGAGCAAAACAGTCCATGGGCCGCATGGATTGTCACGGGGGCTTGGCCCCTCGCAATGACACCGAATCAGAGGTGCCCTAAAAATCTTGTTGCATGAAATTCCAGCCATTTGGGCGGGATGACTGGAATTGCGCGCGGCTGGATTTCGTGGGCCGGAAAATCCATCGAGCGGCGCGCGAATACCGCGCGCATACAGACCTGTCACCATCGGCATTTGCCGGGCCGCAGCGCGGCAACAAGCCTGGCGCAAGGGCCGCCGGACGCGCGCAGTGCCCTGGCCTGTGCAGCAAAGCGCCAGCGCCAAAGTCGCGCCGCACAGCGCCGCAAAACCCGACCCCCCAGTTACAATGCGGAAACGTGTGCATTCAAAGAAGGCGCTTCGCGCCCGGTCTTCTCCGCGCCAAAGAAAGAAAACATGATCGCAGCAAAAACCCGCCGCTCGTTCGTCCAGGGGTTTGGCATCGTTTTGACGGTGCTTGGCCTGTCACCGGCCATTGCCGCCGACGAGGCCCCCAACGTCCTCATCGAGCGCCTGTCGCAAGGCGTGCTGACCGACATTCGCGCCGACAAACTCATGCAAAGCGGCGACATGAGCCACATCATGGCGCTGGTGAACAGCAAAATCATGCCCAATGTGGACTTTCGCCGCATGACCGCCTCTGCCACCGGGCCAGCCTGGCGCAAAACCACGCCAGCGCAGCAACAAAAACTGCAAGACGAATTCAAAACGCTGCTGGTGCGCACCTATTCCGGCGCGCTGCGGCAAGTCAATGACCAGACCGTGGAAGTGTTGCCCATGCGCGGCACGCCCAGCGACAACGAGGCGCTGGTGCGCACCGTCATCCGTGGCAAGGGCGACCCCGTGCAACTGGACTACCGGCTGCTGAAAACCCCCGGCAAAGGCGCGGGCTGGATGATCTACGACATCAACGTCATGGGCATCTGGCTGGTCGATACCTATCGCCCGCAATTTGCGCAAGAAATCAATGCTGGCGGCATCGACCGGCTGATTGCCTCGCTGGCGCAGCGCAACAAGGCCAACGCGGGCGGCGGTTGATCCGTCGCCGCCGCGCATCGCCCGCTTGCAGCAAACTCCCCGCTTGCCCTTTCCGCCATGCTGGTCCTGCCCCCGGAACTCACGCACAGCCAGGCGCCCTCTTGCGCCAAAATGCTGCAAACAGCAGCGCAAGGACTGCGCGACGCGCAAATCGTGGTCGACGCCAGCGCGCTGGAAAAATTTGATTCATCTGCGCTGGCCGTACTGCTTGAATGCCGCCGCGAC
>JAISNB010000233.1 GCA_031276435.1 Burkholderiaceae bacterium
GCCAATCGCCAATCGCCAATCGCCAATCGCCAATCGCCAATCGCCAATCGCCAATCGCCAATCGCCAATCGCCAATCGCCAATCGCCAATCGCCAATCGCCAATCGCCAATCGCCAATACCTCGCATTGCGCCATCCGTATTCTTCAGGCTTGACCATCTAAAGTCTGCCGCTCTCCGGTTTTCTTCCAACTCCCCATCTTTACGCAAGCTGGCGCTCAAAAACCTTGCCGGGTTTTGTTTTGCCGCCACTGTATCCGTGCCCGTTCTGGCGCAACAAAAGCCAATCATTTCTTGCGACACCGATCCCGCCATTTTCCATACGGGGATTGCCGATGATGGCTTGGGCAATTATTTGTCCAGTAACGGCGTTTTGCCCAATGGCACCCCGGATGCGCATTGGCAATATGCGTTCACAGGTGGCAGTGCCAATCCCACAGCACACCAACTGCCAAGCACTTTGACTTTGGGTTGGGGACCAACCACCGCGACGTCATATACTGGCACCGCCTTTGCACCACTGGTCGGAAATGCGAAATGGATTCGATCTCCCACAGGAGCGCAAGGAACCGTCTGGTACCGCTATGTGTTTGATCTGGCCGACTCGGTGCATCCCAGTGCCTTCAACTTGCCCGTTACCTTGAGACAAGATGACTTTCTCTACCATATCTGGGTCAACGACACCGATAATTTCCAGATTCCACCTCTGGGCTATACCACAATGTCTGTTACATCGCAGGCAACGTTGAACACAGGTTGGCAAACTGGAGAAAATCAGATTGTTGTTGCCACATATGACGACAATGCCCTTTCTGGATTTTTGCTTTATACCGGAACATCGATTTGTACCGAAAAGCTTTCTGTCACCAAAACCACAACCCAAAGCACTGCGGTTTCGGCAAACCAGACGAATATCCCTTTCGAGATTGTTGTTGCCAACAAGGGCGCGGCCTTTCCCGCTGGCGCCGTACTGAATGACGCGCTGCCCGCTGGTCTGGCCTCTGGCACCTGGACTTGCAGCAACAATGGTACGACCGCAACCTGTCCCGCCGCGTCTGGCGTTTTGCCAATCAGCAATCTCGCGCTTGGCGCCTTGCCCGCGGGCAGTTCATTGCGTTTCAATATTCTGGCCAACGCACAATCGGCAGCCAATCTGCTTTCCATAGCGAACATTGAAAATGCCGCCACGCTGATGCTGCCACAGTCTTTTGTTGCCAAGGATGTGTGTCTGGATGCCCACAACGCCAGCGCCAATGCGTGCATGGCCAGCGCCAGTATTTCTGTTTTGGCGGCTCCGCTGGCCAGCGCCGTCCCGGTGTTTGACCGCTGGGCTTACGGGCTGACGGGTTTGGGTGTCCTGGCCTTGGCCGCTGTTGCGACAAGGCACAAAAGGGTGATGCGGTAAGGTCGGCGCACCTTCTGGATTGGTCACGTGCCCTGCGGGCACTCGCAATGACGAGCGTAAAGGGGCCGCGTCATGCGGCGGCAGCGCGCAAGGCTGGGCTTCAAACCCGGTGGTAGGTGACAAAGGCAAAGGGCAGGCCGTTTTCTGAAACGCCGGTTTGGCGGCTGGCCTCGCGCCACTGGTGGCTGTCCAGTGCGGGCGCGTGGGCGTCGCCGTCAAAGTCGCGGGCAATTTCGGTGACGACCACGGTGCTGGCCAGGGGCAGGGCTTGCGCGTAGATTTGCGCGCCGCCAATGGCCCAGGCGTCGCTGCCCGGCGGGCACAGGGCAAGCGCCGCTTGCAGCGAGTGGGCGACAACAGCAACCGCGCCGCCGCTATTGCCCTCGCCGCCACCGCTGGCCGTCCAGGCGCGGTTGCGCGTGACGACGATATTCTGGCGCCCGGGCAGCGGGCGGAATCTGGGCGGCAACGATTCCCAGGTTTTGCGCCCCATGATGACCGGGCAGCCCAGCGTGACGCGCCTGAAGTGCGCCATATCTTCTGGCAGATGCCATGGCAGGGCGTTGTTTTTGCCGATGACGCCGTTGGCGGCGCGGGCGTAAATCAGGTTCAGGCGCGCGGGCGCAGTGGCGGCGGTGCTGGCGCTGTTGTGGCTGGACATGGCTGCGGGCGTTTTCCTGGCGAGCGGGGTTTTCAGACGGCCACGGGCGCCTTGATGGCCGGGTGGTGCTGGTAGTCGAGCAGTTCAAAGTCCTCGTAGGCGTAGTCAAAAATGGACGCGGGCCGGCGCTTGATGCGCAGCGTGGGCCAGGCAAACGGCGCGCGCGCCAGTTGCAGCGCCACTTGCTGCTGGTGGTTGCGGTAGATGTGGCAGTCGCCGCCCGTCCAGATGAAGTCGCCCGCTTGCAGATCGCACTGCTGCGCCAGCATGTGGGTGAGCAGCGCGTAGCTTGCAATGTTGAAGGGAACGCCCAGGAACACGTCCGCCGAGCGTTGGTAAAGCTGGCACGACAGCCGCCCGCGCGCCACGTAAAACTGGAAGAAGGCATGGCAGGGCATGAGCGCCATGCGCGGCAGGTCGGCCACGTTCCAGGCGCTGACGATGATGCGGCGCGAGTCGGGGTCGCTTCTCAGTTGTTCGAGCACTTGCGCAATCTGGTCGATGTGGCCGCCGTCGGGCGTGGGCCAGGAGCGCCATTGCACGCCGTACACGGGGCCGAGGTCGCCCGTTTGCGGGTTGGCCCATTCGTCCCAGATGCTCACGCCGCGCTCTTGCAGCCAGCGGGCGTTGCCGTCGCCGCGCAAGAACCACAGCAGTTCGTAGATGATGCTTTTGAGGTGGACTTTCTTGGTGGTCACCAGCGGAAAGCCTTCGCCCAGATCGAAGCGCATCTGGTAGCCAAAAACGCTGCGCGCTCCGGTGCCGGTGCGGTCGGCCTTGTCAACGCCATGTTCCCAGACATGGCGCATGAAGTCTTCGTATTGACGGCGAATGGGTCGGCTCATGGGGCTGCATTGTGGCCTATTGGCGCTTGCGAAAAGATGCTAAAACGAAAGCGCAGCGGACGGGCCACGCGCGCGAGGCGGACGGGCCATGCGCGCGCTACCGGAGCCGCTCCCATGGATTGAGGACAGGCACGCCTGTGGACTGGAAATCCGCTACGTTGCGCGTTGCGACTGTCATGCCATGGACGAGTGCGGTTGCCGCAATGTATGCGTCGCGCTCCGATCTGGGATGGTCGGGCACATGCAGACGCGCGCAGCGCAGCGCGACAGCGGCGTCAACGGGCAGGATGCGATCGGCAAATTCGGGCATCACATGGTTGTTCATCCACAAACGCAGGCGCTGGCTGGCGCGCGCGTCGCGTCGCTCCATGCGCGCAATGCCCAGTTCAAGCTCCATCAGGGTGATGGCCGAGATGAAAAGGCTTGTCGCGTCGACACCGGACAGCCAGGCGATGACGTTGGCATCGGCCTTGCCATCGCCTGCCTTGCGCAGCTCTGAAATCACATTGGTGTCGACAAGCAGCGCCATCAGTTGAAATCCGCCGCCTGGGGCAGTGCGCGCGCGCGCGGAAATTCAACATCCACATCGGCCAGGCCGGGCATGGACAAAGCTTCGACAATGTTGCGCTTCTTCGCGACCAGGCGCTGGTAGTGCTCGATCGTCAGCAGGACATGCGCGAGCTTTCCACGATCGGTGATGAACACCGGCCCCTTGCGGGCCGCTTTTTTTGCGCGTGTCACGTCCTGGTTGAGTTCCCGGCTCGAAAGTGTGGTCACGGTCATGGGCATGCTCCATCCTGCAAATGTAGCAACGTTACTACATTTGGGTGAAAGATGCAACGCAACCCTTCTCGTTGCCACGCCTTGCGGCGTTAATCCATCGCCACACATCCAAAGCGCCACCCCAAAAAAGCCGCCGCAGGCCGTGGGGCGGCTTGTGGCGGCTTGGGCGCAAGCGCCGGGGCGCTTGGCTTTGAGTTGACGCTGGCTGCTGCCAAGGGGCTTGTCTGATTAACGCTCATTGCGAGGGGCTTTAGCTCCGTGGCAATCCATACGGCGGCTGGCCCATGGATTGCTTCGCTCCGCGCGCAATGACGATTTTTAATCAGAGGTTCTAACCTTGGCAGCGGCGGCGCGCGCCGGTCAGGTCAGAACTTGGCGCTCACGCTCAGCCAGTAGCGGCGCTTGTCGTAGGTTGCGCCGTAGGTGCTGTTGAGCACCTCTTTGTCGAACAGGTTGTAGACGGCAAATCCCACGCTCACGGCATCGGTGAAGTGGTAGTTGACGCCCGCGTCCACAAACGTGAACGCGCCCGTGCCTTGCGCCATTGAGGTGCGGCTCAGGTATTCAGAGGTTTTGCCCTTGTAGCTTACGCGGCCCCACACGCCAAGCGCCTTGCTGGGTGTCCAGTCCACATTGGCGTTGAACATGTGCTTGGGCATTTTGTTGAGCGCCTGCCCCTTGAAGGTGCCGGTTTTTTGCTCTGAAAATGTGTAGGTGTAGTTGCTGGCCAGGCGCCATTGCGGGGTGAGGTGCCAGGTGAGGGTGGCCTCCAGGCCGCGCATGATGGCTTCGTCCACGTTCTCGCGGTCGCTGATGAACTTGAAGGCCGATCCGTGCGTGGTGCAGTTGCCCGCCACAATGGCGCTGCCGCCGCTGCCCGAGTCCACGCAGGAGCGGATCTCGGTGATCTTGTCCTTGAACGTGGTGTTGAACAGCGTCAGGCTGGCGTCAAGGCCCTGGCGGCTGTCCCAGATGACGCCAATTTCCTGACTGATGCTCTTTTCAGGCTTGAGGTTGGGGTTGCCGCGGATCATGGCCGGGTCGCCGCCGCCGCCAGTAATCGCGCCCCAGTCGGCCACCGCCGCGCGCAGGCTTGGCGTTTTGAAGCCCGTGGAAACACCGCCCTTGACGCTGAGGTTTTCCGTGGCTTTCCACACGCCGTAAATCCGGGGCGTCCAGTGCGTGCCGTAGTTTTCGTCGCGCGTCATGCGCAGGCCCGTGGTCAGCGCAAAGGCATCGGTCAGGCCCCACTCGCTTTCCGCGTACAAGGCCCACTGGTAACGCTCCAGCGTGCTCAGCGATGTGAGCTGGTTGCTCAGATCGTGCAATTCCTCGTTCTGGTAGGCCAGCCCCACGGTCGCCACGTTGCCGCTCCAGAACGGGAACACCAGCGACGTGTTGAACGCCGTGTTCTTGATGTTCATGTTGCGGCCAGGGTTGTCGTTCTCGTCCCGCTGCACATAGGTTTGCGATGTGCCTATGCCCCAGCGCCCGGTGTGCGTCAGGCTGAACGAATCTTTGTCGTACTTGGTGCTGCTGCTGGATGTGCCGGTCTTGCCCGCCGTGGCGTTGCGCTCCTGACGCACGCTGCTTAGCTCAAGAAACAAGTCGTGATCCTTGTTGGGCGTGAAACTGAGCTTGGCGGTGGCCGAACGCGCCCTTTGCTCGTTGAAGCCGCCAGAAAACTTGTCCTCGTTGCGGCGGTTGACATGCCCGTAAAGTTGCAGCCCCAGAAGGTTTTGCACCAGCGGGCCGGAAAGCTGGAAATTGCCCTGATAAATGTTGCCCGAGTCGGAAGACTCTTGCAAAGTGGCCTCGGCGCGCACATTGCCGCTCCAGCGGCTGGCCACGCGCTTGGTGATGATGTTGATCACACCGCCCATCGCGTCCGAGCCGTACAGCGACGACATGGGGCCGCGCACGATCTCGATGCGCTCGATCGCCTCGATCGGCGGCAGCCAGCCTTGCTCGATGCCGGGGCCGTCGCTGTTGGGACGCACCTCGCGCGAATTCTGCCGCTTGCCATCCACCAGAATCATGGTGTAAGAGGCCGCCATGCCGCGAATGCTGATGTCGCTGCTGCTGCCGCCGCCCGTGACCACCACACCCGGCACATCGCGCAAGGCGTCGGTCACATCGGTATAGGCTTTCTTTTCCAGCTCGGCAGCCGGAATCACCGTAATGGAAGCGGGCGCGTCCTCTACGGCTTGCTCGAAGCCTGAGGCGGAAATCACCACCTCGGGCAGCAGTTGCGGCGCATCGGCACTGGCGCTCGACGCGCTGCTGGTGCCGCTTTGCGCCAGGGCTGCCGAAGCGGCAAACCCCATAAGGCATGCCTGCGCAACGGCACTGCGCGCTACGCGCTGCGCGCACTTGTGCGCGACAGACGACGACTTGTTTGAACTCATGAGAAAAACTCCTGATGACCCTTGTGCGCGCGCCGCAACCGCCCTGCGGCTTGTGTGGCCGCGGCGGCGCACCTGACTGACAGACGAAACCCCATCCGCCGCCCCCTCTCTGGCAACACGCCTGGGCTGGCTTGCCGCGGCTTGCGCACGCAAACGCGACGCAACCGCTTGCGGCAACCCCGCACAGACTGTGACGCGCCATGCGGGACGCGATGGGCGTGAAGAAAAAACAACTGCCGCTTTGGCTGGCTGGCTTGGGGCCTGGTGGCTAATCGTGCAGGGATGCAAGTTTACAAAAAATTACGATAAATGCGAATTGTTTTTATTAAGCATGCAAAATCTGTTGTTTTTTCAACACACGGGGCGGCTTGATTTGGGCTGGTTGGGCGCGCGCACTTGCCGATCGCCCGTGGCCTCCATGACGACCAGCGTCGGCGCGGCCTCCCGCAGACACTCCACGATCCGGGCAAGGCCCGCGTCATCGTAATCCACGCGCAGCGACTTCTTGTCCGTGTCGATATGCACATCCAGCGTCGCCTTGGACACATCGATGCCGACAAACTTC
>JAISNB010000025.1 GCA_031276435.1 Burkholderiaceae bacterium
GGAATTGGCAGGTCAGTACAGCAGAAAAGGGCGGCGCGCCGTGGCCCAGGCGGCTTCGTCGGCTGTGGCCAGCGCGTCCAGGTCGGCGGGTTGTGCTTGGGCGTCGTCCACCCATTCGCGCAGCAGCTCGCTGCCGTTGATGAGGTCGATGGCGAGGCGGTCGCGCTCGTATTCATAGACGAAGTTGTCGCGCCACAGCGGGTAGTCGCGCTTTTGCAGGCGCAGGGCTTTGAATGCCAGCGCCTGCAAGCGCCATGGTTTGAAGGCGGCGTGGTCGTAGTGGCCGGGGTCCTGGACGTGGATTTGCAGGCCCGCGCAGAGTTGGCCCGCGTGTTTGTGGAAGGTGGGTTCAAACCAGCATTCGCGCAGGCGGCAGCCTTGCAGCCAATGGCGGGGCGCCAGGCGCCGCATGTCGGCCAGCAGTTGGCGAGCGTCGATGTCGGGCGCGCCAAACAGTTCCAGCGGGCGCGTGGTGCCGCGTCCTTCGGACAGGGTGGTGCCTTCGAGCATGACGGTGCCAGCGTAGGCGCGGGCCATCCAGAGGTTGGGCGCGTTGGGGCTGGGGTTGATCCAGGTGCGTTCGGCGGGCCAGCCATAGCCGGGCGCGGTGTCGGGCCGCCAGTTTTGCATGGGGATGACGCGGTATTCGAGTTGGAGGCCCAGCGCGGCTTTGAACCAGTGCCCGAGTTCGCCCATGGTCAGGCCATGGCGCATGGGTATGGTGCCCGCGCCGACAAAGCTTTCCCAGCCGTCGCGCAGTGTCAAGCCTTCGATGGGACGGCCCGCGGGGTTGGGGCGGTCGAGTACCCAGACGGCTTTGCCGCTTGCGGCGGCCGCTTCGAGTGTGTAGCGCAGTGTGGTGATGAAGGTGTAGATGCGGCAGCCCAGGTCTTGCAGGTCGATGAGCAGGACGTCAAAGTGATCGAGCATGGCGGCGCTGGGGCGGCGCGTCTGGCCGTACAGGCTGAATACAGGGATGCCCAGGCGCGGGTCGGAAAAGTCGGCGGATTCGACCATGTTGTCTTGCTTGTCGCCGCGCAGGCCGTGTTGCGGACCAAAGGCCGCGGCAAGGCGCACGTCGGGCAGCGCGGCCAGTGCGTCCAGCGCGTGGGTCAACTCGCGCGTGACCGATGCGGGGTGCGCCAGCAAGGCCACGCGCCGCCCCGCCAGCGGCGCGCGCAGGTCGGGGTTCTGGAGAAAGTGTTCGAGGCCGGTTTTCATGAGGCAGCATCTGGCAGCGGCGCAATGCGCAGCAGCCACGCGCTGCGGCGGTGAAAGTCGGGCTTGGTGGCCGTGTGCGCCAGCGCCCAGTAGCTCAGTTGTCCGTCCTGCATTTCCACGACGGCGCACAGGCCCATTTGCCAGCCGGTGGCACGCTTGGGCAGCCACAGTGGCGGCACTTGGACACTCAGGCTCAGCCGGTCGCCAAGGACGCTGCACGCGATTTGGGGTTGCGCGGCGTTTTGGAGCCGCCGGGTATCGTCGGGCGCGCGCTCGGCGTCAAAGGCGCAGGCCGCCCATTGGCCCGATGGGGAGAAGTTGAATTCGTGGTACGCAGGCAGGCCCTGCGCACCAATGAAGGCTTCAAAGCAGGTGTGCCGCCAAAGCCGCCGGGCTGGCGATGGCTGGGTGCGCACGGGCAGGCGCAGCGCCTGCACGTCGCCGTGCAGTTCGTAGTCCAGCCGCAAGCAGGGGTCTTTGCCCGATGGGCAGGCGCATGTGACGGCGATGCGCTGCACGGCCGGGCAGGGCGTTTCCGGGTGGCAAACCAGGTGGTGAGGGTGGGCGGCGGCGGTCACTTGCGCTGGAATATCTTGCCGCCCAGTTTGTGGCCTGCCTGGATGTGGCGGCTGGCAAACCAGCCCTGGTTCATTTCCAGCACATAGCGCACGGGTTTGGCCGAGCAGTGGGGCGCTTCGCTCAAGGGGGTCATGTCTTGCAGATTGGCGATGACGCCGTCGTCTTGCACAAAGGCGGCGGTCAGTGCGATAAGGGTGTTGCGCATCCAGAAGCATTGGGTGGCGGGCTGTTCAAAGATGAACAGCATGCCTTCGTGCTGCGGCATTTGCGTGCGGTGCATGAGGCCGGTTTGGCGCTGCTCGGGCGTGGCGGCCACTTGTGCGTCGATGCGGTGCATGCCCACCGTGATTTGCGTGCGCGGCAGGTTCAGTTGCGGGCTGCTGCCGTCGTTGGCGGGCAGTTGTTGCGCCAGGGCGAGCGCGCCAGAGGCAGCCAGCGCCAGGGCGGCAATCCAGTGGGTCAGGGCAAAGCGGCGGGCGGGCATGGGTGTATGTGGCGTGCGAATCAAACAAAACGGCTGGGCGCGAAGCTGCGCGGCCCATGCCTTCCGATGGGGATGATGCGCAACCGCCAAGCATAAAGGGTTTCAGAACCCGTTCAGCAGAAAGGTCATGTCGCATCTGTCGCCATCATGCGACAATGAAAACGGATCAACCCAAAAACCAAGGGAGACACCATGGAGCAGCAAGTTCCGGCTGACAAGACCGCCCTGCCAGAACCGCTGGCGGGCTGCATTGCGCAATTCAAGGTGGCCACGGCCATCCCGATGCTGCAACTGACCACCCAGGAAAAGCGCACCGGGCCGCTGGACAGCAAGTTTGGTGGCGTCCCGTACTTGCCGCCGGGTTTTGACTACCCGAGGGTCAGGACGGGCGATCTGGCCGGGCGGCCATTGCGGCTGCTGGCGCAACTGAATTTCAGCCAATTGCCTGCCTTGCCGGATTTCCCCCGATCGGGAATTCTCCAGTTTTTCATCGCTGACGGAAGCGACGGGCTGCACGGCGCGGACTTCAACAATCCGACCGATCAAAACGCTTTCCGTGTGGTTTACCAGGCCGATACGACCAGGCCCCATCAGGAGTCGGCCTTGCCCGGATTCGATCTGGAGAACAGCTGCTTTCCGATCAAGTCGCCCGAATTGAGTCTCGACGCCGCTTTGGGCAGCCAGGCGATGCCGGCAGAGGATTTGCGTTTCTGGATGGCGTTCAAACCGTACTATCAGGCCGCGCGTGGCGTCGGCCAGGTGAGCGACGCCGATGACGAGCCGATCTATTGGGCGCTGACCAGCGGCGGCGGGCATCGGCTTGGTGGCTATCCTTACTTTACGATAGACGATCCGCGGTACAGTGCGCCATCCTTGGCTGCCCACACCACATTGCTGTTGCAAATCGACAGTGAGTTCGGTGAAAAAAGGCATCGTATCTTGTGGGGAGATACGGCGGGTATTACTGTGTTCCTGATCGAGCCGCAGCGGCTGCGCGCGCTGGACTTTTCCAACGTGCTCTATTCTTGGGATTGCTGCTGACCAGAAGCCGCTTTTGCGCCGGTGGCGCGCGCGGGCGCAAGGCGGGGTGGCCCTGACAAATGAAAGGGCCGTTGCTACAATGTTTTTGCCAGTGGCTGCGGTCTGCACAAAGGCTCAGGTTCCGGCGTTTGCAGGGCACTTTCTTCCGGTGTCCAAGATTTCAACCTCCACAACGGAGATTTCAATTCCATGTCCCAACACATCCAAGTGCCCGCTGGCGGTCAGAAAATCACGGTCAACAAAGACTATTCCCTCACGGTTCCGGACCATCCCGTCATTCCCTATATCGAGGGCGATGGCACGGGCCAGGACATCACGCCGGTGATGATCAAGGTGGTGGATGCCGCCATCGCCAAGGCCTATGGCGGCAAACGCAAGATTCACTGGATGGAAGTTTATGCCGGTGAGAAATCCACCCGGGTCTACGGGCCTGACGTGTGGCTGCCCGAGGAGACGCTCCAGGCGCTCAAGGAGTACGTGGTTTCCATCAAGGGGCCACTGACCACGCCGGTGGGCGGGGGCATCCGCTCGCTCAACGTGGCGCTGCGCCAGGAACTGGATTTGTACGTGTGCCTGCGCCCGGTGCAGTACTTCAGGGGCGTGCCATCGCCTGTGAAAGAGCCGGAAAAAATCAACATGGTGATCTTCCGCGAGAACTCCGAAGACATCTACGCGGGCATCGAGTGGGAAGCCCAGAGCGCGCAGGCGCGCAAGGCCATCAAATTCTTGATCGACGAGATGGGCGTCAAGAAAATCCGCTTTCCGCAGACTTCGGGCATCGGCATCAAGCCCGTTTCGATCGAAGGCACCGAGCGCCTGGTGCGCAAGGCCATCCAGTACGCCATCGACAACGACCGTCCCAGCGTGACCATCGTGCACAAGGGCAACATCATGAAGTTCACCGAAGGCGGTTTCCGCGACTGGGCCTACGCGCTGGCGCAGCGCGAATTCGGCGCCGAGCCGATTGACGGCGGCCCGTGGTGCAAGTTCAAGAACCCCAAGACGGGCAAGGACATCATCATCAAGGATTCGATTGCCGACGCCTTCTTGCAGCAGATTCTGTTGCGCCCGGCCGAGTACAGCGTGATCGCCACGCTCAACCTCAATGGCGACTACATCTCTGACGCGCTGGCCGCGCAAGTGGGCGGCATCGGCATCGCGCCGGGCGCCAACCTGTCGGACAGCGTGGCCTGCTTTGAGGCCACCCACGGCACCGCGCCCAAGTACGCTGGCAAAGACTACGTCAACCCCGGCTCCGAAATCCTGTCAGCCGAGATGATGCTGCGCCACATCGGCTGGAAAGAAGCGGCTGACCTCATCATCAGCAGCACGGAAAAAGCCATCTTGAGCAAGAAAGTCACCTACGACTTCGCGCGCCTGATGGCGGGCGCCACGCAAGTGAGCTGCTCCGGCTTCGGGCAGGTCATGATCGACAACATGTGATCTGCAAAGCCGCCGCCGCCCGCGACGCGAGGGCCAGCCACCAACTGGGCAACGCCGCGCACGGCCCGTCAATGCGCGGACGCCGGACTGGTTTTTAGCCGATGACCGCTGCGCTGCCGCCAACATCGCCCGCCGCCTGTTTGCCAGAGGCGGCGGGCGATGCCATTTGCGCGCGGCCAGTGGACGAAGCCATGGCGCACTGGGCGCGCAGCCAGCCAGCCTTGCCGTTGGCCGTGGCTTTCAGCGGCGGTGCCGATTCGTCCGCGCTTTTGGCGGCTTGCGCGCAACACTGGCCCGGCCAGGTGTATGCCTGGCACGTACACCACGGCTTGCAGGCGGCTGCCGACGATTTTGAGCGCCACTGCGTCGACCTGTGCGCGCGCCTTGGCGTTGCGCTGCAAGTGCGCCGCATTGCGGCCCGCAACGCGCCGGGCGAAAGCCCGGAAGCCGCCGCGCGGCGCGCCCGCTATGCCGCACTGGACGATATGGCGGAGCAAAACACCATCCGCACCGTGACGCTGGGCCACCATGCCGACGATCAGGTGGAAACCCTGCTGCTGGCGCTCTCGCGCGGCGCGGGCATTGCGGGCCTGGCAGGCATGCCCCGACACTGGCAGCGCGGCGCGGTGCACTACGTGCGCCCGCTGCTGGACGTGCCCGCGGCCAGCACGCGCGCGTGGCTGCGCCTGCGCGGCCTGCCCTGGGTGGAAGACCCGAGCAACACCGACGCGCGCTACACCCGCAACCGTATCCGCGCGCTGGTCTTGCCCGCGCTGGAAGCGGCGTTCCCGCAATTTCGGCAAACCTTTGCGCGCAGCGCCGCGCATGCCGCGCAAGCGCGCGCGTTGTTGCAGGACATGGGCGCGCAAGACCTGCTGGCCGTGGGCAACCCGCCCCAACTGGCGGCGCTGCGCGCGCTGGCGCGCCCACGGCAAGCCAACGTGCTGCGCCATTGGCTGGCGGCCAGCCACGCCACCACGCCATCTGCCGCGCAACTTGGCGAATTGCTCGACCAGATCGAAGCCTGCGCCACGCGCGGCCACCGCCTGATGCTGCGCGCGGGCGCGGGCCTTGTCCGCCGCGACGGCGAGGTGCTGCAATGGTCGCCGCGGCTATAACCGCCGCCGGTGCAGCCGCTTACAATCAGCAGTTCGATTTGGCCCGGCTGTCACGCCGGAATTGAAGAAAAACATTCTCGCCATGGCATTGATCGTCCATAAATATGGCGGCACCTCGATGGGTTCGACCGAACGCATCGCCAATGCCGCAAAGCGGGTCGCCAAATGGGCACGCGCAGGCCATCAAATGGTGGTGGTGCCCAGCGCCATGAGCGGCGAAACCAACCGCCTGCTCGGCCTGGCCAGAGAACTGGCGCCAGCCAGGCAAGAGGCCAGCTACTTTCGCGAACTGGACATGCTGGCCTCCACGGGCGAGCAAGTCTCTGTGGGCCTGCTATCCATCGCGCTGCAAGCCCAGGGCATGCGCGCCGTCAGCTACGCTGGCTGGCAAGTGCCCATCAAAACCGACAGCGCGTACACCAAGGCCCGCATCGAAAGCATTGACGACAAGCGCGTGCGCGCCGATCTCGACGCGGGCAAAGTGGTCATCATCACCGGCTTCCAGGGCGTGGACGGCAGCGGCAACATCACCACACTGGGCCGCGGCGGCTCCGACACATCGGCCGTGGCCGTGGCCGCCGCGCTCAAGGCCGACGAATGCCTGATCTTCACCGACGTGGACGGCGTATACACCACCGATCCGCGCATCGTGCCCGAGGCGCGCCGCCTGCAATCCATCAACTTTGAAGAAATGCTGGAAATGGCCAGCCTTGGCTCCAAGGTGCTGCAAATCCGCTCGGTGGAATTTGCGGGCAAGTACAAAGTGCCCCTGCGCGTGCTCTCCAGCTTCACGCCCTGGGACATCGACATCCATGAAGAAGCCCAGTCCGGTACCCTGATCACTTTCGAGGAAGATGACCCAATGGAACAAGCCGTTGTTTCCGGCATTGCCTTCAGCCGCGATGAAGCAAAAATCTCCGTGCTTGGCGTGCCCGACAAGCCCGGCGTCGCCTACCAGATTCTGGGTGGCATAGCCGCCGCCAACATCGAGGTGGACATGATCATCCAGAACGCGGGCAAAGACGGCAGGGCCGATTTCTCCTTCACCGTCAGCCGCAACGACCATGCCCGCGCCATGGAACTGCTCAAGGACAAGGTACTGCCCGCGCTGGGCGGCGGCGCCATCGAACTGCTGGGCGACCCCAGAATCTGCAAAGTCAGCATCGTCGGCATCGGCATGCGCAGCCACGTGGGCATAGCCAGCAAAATGTTCAACACCCTGTCCGCAGAGGGCATCAACATCCTGATGATCTCCACATCCGAGATCAAAACCTCTGTCGTCATCGACGAAAAGTACATGGAGCTTGCCGTGCGCGC
>JAISNB010000030.1 GCA_031276435.1 Burkholderiaceae bacterium
AACTGGATTGCCATGTGCCCTGAGGGCGCTCGCAATGACGCATGTTTTCCTCCCTCCTACAAGCGGGAGAGAGTGCCCCCGGGCCTCTCTCCATCTCTCCCCCTTTGTTCCCTCCCCCCCCGGGGGAGGGTGCAATTTGCTCCCCTCTCCGCTTGCGGAGAGGGGCGGGGGGTGAGGATGGGGGCGAGAGAGGGTGGGCAAAAAACAACACACACCCATCAAAAAGCGGAACTATTTCACACTTTTCGCGTTTTTTACGCTTCCGCGCCTCTCTGCCTATTGCACGAAGCGGACACGCATGCTAACGTGCGTGCGTGTCTTGGCCCCGCGCCGATCCGCCAGTCATGCTTCCCTGTTGCCGCGTCCGCGCAGCACACACAACACAGGCAGCATGAAGCAGCGGCAAGGGGCGCGAAGGCGCATCCACCCATCTTGAACGCTCCAACTTGTTATCAAAGGAAATCAGCATGACAAAAAATCTTGAACCCGAAAATAATTCCGGAATTCATGGAACTTATTCCGATCGGGCGCTAACTAACTCCAAGCGACAATCGACAATCGACAATCGACAATCGACAATCGACAATCGACAATCGACAATCGACAATCGACAATCGACAATCGACACCGCGCCGCATTGCGTCTATAATTTGTTTTAGTTTGCTGACCGCAACGGCAAATATTGCTCAGGCGCAAGTTTATGGTTTAAAAGAAGATGATGACTACAGCCTATCCACCCAAGGCGATACTTGGATTTTTACCATCACACCCCCAGCCGCTCTGGTAGGAGTATTATCCCCCTACCATATACCCGCCCCCATACGCATTGTTGACTCAGGCAATCATCCAGTCAAATGGGTCGACGGGCTGGCAATTAATAGCAATGGCGAGTTGTTTGCTTATGTCAATTCAATCCACGGCGGCACCCCAAGCACCCTCAGCGGCAGTACCGCAAAATTAGTCAATATCCATAAAACCACGGGGGAAGCAACTGATGTTGGCACTGTAATATTGACCGATGCTTGGATTGCCGGCGCTGCCTTTGATATGAATGGCAATCTCTGGGTTATAAATTATATAAAAGACAATCAAGGGCATCACCAGTTGCTTAAAATCGACCCTTCCACCGGGATTGCCAGCTTTCCAATAGCCGTGACAGGTGTCACACTCGACAGCACAAACAGCGTGGACATCGCCTTCGACAGCGATAACCAGGCCTACCTTTCCGCAAATGATTCGGTTTATTTGCTGGACGTGACAAACGGGGCGGTCAATTTGCTGCATACTTTTCCAGTTACCTATACGTCGACGCAAGCACATTCTCCAGATATTGGTGGAATAGCCTTCTACCGCAATGGAGAAGTCTGGTTTGCACAAGGCTCGCGAGATGACCGCATCATTTATGGCACAGGCATCCAGGCGCTGGCCTTTGCACACAACGCTGTGCTGAATTTGTCTACAGCCACCGGAACCGAAAACTCCGGCCCCATGGATTTGGCATCCTGGCCAGTCAAGGTTCCAATATCCGTACCAGCCAATAATTCCATTGCCTTGATTTCACTGGCTCTGGGCATGGTGGGCGCTGGCGGGGTCATGCTGCGCCGCAGGCGTAAACAATTGCAATAAATCAGCGAAAGCGCGCGCGGAAAAGCTGTGCTGCCGTGCTGCTCAAAAGCCACTCTTCGGAGTGGCTTTTTTGTGGCTGTCATTTCATGACTGTGGCTTCACGCTCGTGGGGACAATGGATTGCCACGTGCCCTGCGGGCACCCGCAATGACGAGGATTGGTCTGTAGCTGCCCTAGCACGCGGTGTGGGCGTCTGCATAGTTCCCTCACCCGGCGCTTTGCGCCACCCTCTCCCCAAGGGGCGAGGGTAAGGAATACAAATGTGCCGCACATAAAGGCAGTGGATTGCCACGGGCCTAACGGCCCTCGCAATGACGGACAGAGACGGGAGCGCGCGCACCAAGGGTGCGAGGGCAGAAATGCGTTCCTTCTTTGTTCCCGTCATTGCGTCCACAGCCCACCTCGTCGTCATTGTGAGGACGGCGCAGTTCATGTTTCAGCCATCAGCGGCCAGAGCCGAAATTGCGCCGGGGTGCAGCCAACAATTGCCAAGCGTTTAATCCAATAATCGCGCCAAGGCGCGCGCGGGGCGCAGCCAGCCGCCGCACGCGTCGGGGCTCGGCTTGGGCGCGGCTTTGCCGACCATGTGCCTGCCAGCCGCCGCGCGCGTTCGAGGTTCAGGTTTGCTGGCCGAGCAGCAGGTATTCCATGAGCGCCTTTTGGACGTGCATCCGGTTTTCCGCTTCGTCCCAGACAACGCTTTGCGCTCCGTCGATGACATCGGCGGTGACTTCTTCGCCACGGTGGGCGGGCAGGCAGTGCATGAAGAGCGCATCCGGTTTGGCGGCGGCCATCATTTCGGCGTCGACGCACCAGTTGGCAAAGGCTTTGCGGCGCGCTTCGTTTTCGGCTTCGTAGCCCATGCTGGTCCAGACGTCGGTGGTCACAAGGTCGGCGCCCGCGCAGGCTTGCAGCGGGTCGGCCACGTTTTCCCAGCCCTTGCCTTTGGGGCGGCCTTCCAGCGTGGCAAGCTGGGTGTCGACCTCGTAGCCGCGCGGGGTGCTTACGCGCAGCGTGAAGCCGAGCAAGGCCGCCGCTTGCGCCCAGGTGTTGGCCATGTTGTTGCCGTCGCCAACCCAGGCGACGGTTTTGCCCTGGATGGAGCCGCGGTGTTCTATGTAGGTGAAGATGTCGGCCAGCACTTGGCAGGGGTGGTATTCGTTGGTCAGGCCGTTGATGACAGGCACGCGCGAGTGGGCCGCGAATTGTTCGATGCGGGTTTGTTCAAAGGTGCGGATCATGACCAGATCGATCATGCGGCTGATGATGCGCGCGGTGTCTTCTATGGGTTCGCTGCGGCCAAGCTGGCTGTCGCCGGTGGTCAGGTGAACGACGCTGCCGCCCATTTGGTACATGCCCGCTTCAAAGCTGACGCGCGTGCGTGTGCTGGCCTTCTCGAAGATCATGGCCAGGGTGCGGTCAGAGAGGGGGTGGTATTTTTCGTAGGCCTTGAATTTGCGCTTGATGAACGCGGCGCGCTCGATCAGGTAGGCGTATTCGGCGGCGCTGAAGTCGCTAAATTGCAGGTAGTGTTTGATGGCGGCGGCTGCCATGGCGCTTATTCCTTGAGGAAGGCCTCGATAAGAGGCACGAGGATGGAGAGGGCTTCGTCGGCTTCGGCGCGGCTGATGACAAGCGGGGGCAGCAGCCGCACGACGCTGCCCGCGGTGACGCTGATGAGCAGGCCGGCCTCGGCCGCGCGCAGGGCCAGGGCGCCGCAGGGTTTGGCCAGATCGATGCCGATCATCAGCCCCTTGCCGCGGATTTCCCGCACGCCGGGGTTGGCGGCAAAAGCTTTTTCCAGCGCGGTTTTCAGGTGCGCGCCCACCTGGGCGGCGTTGGCGAGCAGGCCCTCTTCCTGCACGATGCGCAGTGTTTCCAGGCCCGCGCGCGCGGCCAGCGGGTTGCCGCCAAAGGTGGTGCCATGGTTGCCCGGCTGGAAGATGTGGGCGGCTTTGGGGCCAGCCACCACGGCGCCGATGGGCACGCCAGAGCCAAGGCCTTTTGCCAGCGCCATGACGTCGGGCACGATGCCCGCCCACTGGAAGGCGAACCATTTGCCGGTGCGTCCCAGGCCGCATTGCACTTCGTCCAGCATGAGCAGCCAGTTTTTCTGGTCGCAAAGCTGGCGCACTTGTTGCAGGTATTCGGTGCGTGCGGGGTTGATGCCGCCTTCGCCCTGAATGGTTTCCATGAGCACGGCGACAATGCCTGGGTTGCTGGCGGCGGCTTTTTCAAGCGCCGCGAAGTCGTTGAAAGGCACGCGCACAAAGCCTTCCACCAGCGGCTCGAAGCCCTGTTGCACCTTGGCATTGCCCGTGGCGCTGAGCGTGGCGAGGCTGCGGCCATGAAAAGCGTTTTCGCACACGACGATTTGCGGCTTGTCCACACCCTTGTCGTGCCCGAATTTGCGCGCGAGTTTGATGGCGGCCTCGTTGGCCTCCAGCCCCGTGCAGCAGAAAAAAACATTGCGCATGCCAGACAGTTCGGCCAGCCGCGCGGCCAGGCGCTCGGCGTCGGGCACGTGGTAGTAGTTGCAGCAGTGGATGAGTTTTGCCACCTGCTCTTGCAGCGCAGGAACCAGTCTGGGATGGTTGTGGCCCAGAGTGTTGACGGCAATGCCCGCCAGCGCGTCCAGGTAGGACTTGCCGTTGACATCCCAAACGCGGCAGCCCTGCCCGTGATCCATGGCAATGGGCAGCCGCGCGTAGGTATTCATGGTGTGCGGCGATGTGGCTTCGATGAAAGCGTGGGTGGTGGTGGTCACTTCTGGCGCTCCTGAAAAGCAAAGCAGGCCCATGGTTTGTGTCCGGGCCTGGTGAGGCTGGCATTTTATAGGCGCCGGGGCGGCCCGCGCCACGCGCGCGCTGCCGCGCCGGGGTCGCTGCGGCGCGTGTACCTGCTGCTGCTGCGCAAAACGTCGCCGCATTCAAGCGCCGCCATGGCGCCGCTCGGCAAGCCCCGGAAAAGCATCGCGATTCAGCCCTTTTCCGGCGCGCCGCAAGCATGCCGATATTCTTGTGTTATATCTTATGTAAGATATAATTTTCCACGCTGCGCTCATGAGGCGCACGCACACCAGTTTGATTGCACAATGGCCACCACTTTTTCAGGCAGCGAGGTCTTGATCCAGGGCGTAACCCGCGACGGGCGCACCTTTCGGCCAAGCGACTGGGCCGAGCGGCTGGCTGGCGTGATGGCCCAGTTCAGGCCCGGCGGAGCGCAGGCCGCCGCGCAAGGGCGGCACCTGCAATACTCCCCGTGGTGCGTGCCCAAGGCCGTGGGCGGTGTCAAATGCGTGGTCGTCAACACCGCCCTCAAAGCGCACGAGCCCATGGCCTGGGACTTTGTGATGAACTTCGCCAAAGACAACAACCTGCAAGTGGTCGATGCCTGCCCGTCGCCCGATGCGCCAGCCGCCAACTCCACCGCGCCCGGGATTGCCGCGCCGCCAGCAACAACATCCGCGCCAGCAGCGCCTTCTTCGTCGCCGTCGCCGTAAGCCGGTCTTTGCGCGTGTGCCTCATGGGCACACGGGCTTTCCCCCTGACATGCAAAAGGCCGCAAACGCGGCCTTTTGTTTTTTTGCTGACAGCGCACCCGTTCCAAACGGCGCAGACGCCAAGGCATCCGCGGGCTGTTTGCCTGAAAGAGGTCAGGCGGCCTTCAGAGCCAGGGCCTTGACCCTGGCCGACAGGCGGCTCTTGTCACGAGCGGCCTTGTTCTTGTGGAAGATGCCCTTGTCGGCAATCGTGTCCACCACCGACTGCATCAGGGCAAAGGTAGATTTTGCCTTGGCCTGATCGCCCGCGGCAACCGCCTTCTCGACATTCTTGATGGCGGTGCGGTATTTGGAGCGCAGCGAAGTGTTCGCGGCGTTGAGGTTGACGTTCTGGCGGGCGCGTTTGCGGCCCGATGCCAGGCGGGGGTTCTTTTTCTTTGGCTTTCCAGCGGCCATGATGTGTTTCCTTTGTGTGTCCAGAGGATGTTGTCAGCAAAACCGCGCATTCTACCTGCAATTGGCGCGAG
>JAISNB010000117.1 GCA_031276435.1 Burkholderiaceae bacterium
CAAAGAGCAAAGCACATGAGCCGTTCTGGCTTGCACAACAAAAAGCCACTCTGGAGAGTGGCTTTTTGAATGCCTGCTGAATCAAGGCTTGATGCGGCGCCCGGGTTGGCGTTGCGCCAGTGGGAATAAAAGGCAGAGGCGCTGCGTTTGAAACTCACCACATTTGCCATCACCCCCTTTTGGGGAGCGCGCACCCAAAAGCTCCCGTCATTGCGAGAAGCGCAGCGACGCGGCAATCCAGCAGAGTGGGGCGCATCCTGCTCGCCCATGGGGTGGGCGCAAGCGAGCAGGATGTGCCCGCCACCTTGGCGCGTCCCGGCGCGAGCGCGCCGCAAACAGGGTGACGCACAAATGAAAGTCAGTGGATTGCCACTGCCCGCACTGCCACGGTTGCGGGCGCGGCCCCGTCGGCTCGTGCCACAATGGGCAACGCCGCGCGCGGCGGCTGATTGGCGGAAGGAAACGACTCATGCGGTGGATTGGCGCAATTGGTTTACTGGTGTCTTTGTTGCTGGTTTTGGCGGTTGTTTCATGGCTGGGCAAAGCGCGGCTTTCCAGCTTGCCAGCGCCCGCGTTGCCGCAGCAGCAGGCTTCGGGCGCGGCGTTGCCCGGCGGCGTTAACGCGCCGCAAAACGCGCGCCAGCAGGCGCGCAACATTGAGCAGCAATACCAGCAGGCGCTGGATGCGGCAATCAAGCAGCATCCCATGCCGGATTGAGTTTTGCAGTTCGCGATGACGCAGCCGCTTTCAGCGCCGCCGCAGCAGCAGCAAACGCCACAAGCCGATGAGGACGCGCACTGGATGCGGCAAGCTTTGCTGGCAGCGCGCGCGGCTGCGGCGCGCGGCGAGGTGCCGGTGGGCGCTGTGCTGGTCAGGGACGGGCAGTTGATTGCCAGCGGCGGCAATGCGCCCATTGCCGGGAACGATCCGACGGCGCATGCCGAGATCGAGGTGCTGCGCCAGGCCGCGCGGGCGCTGGGCAATTACCGGCTCGAAGGGTGCACGCTTTACGTGACGCTGGAGCCTTGCGCGATGTGCGCTGGCGCGATGCTGAACGCGCGGCTGGCGCGCGTGGTGTTTGGCGCGCGCGATCCCAAAACGGGCGCCGCGGGGTCGGTGCTCGATTTGTTTGCGCAGCCCGCGCTCAATCACCAGACGGCGCTGGCGGGCGGTGTGCTGGCCGATGCATGCGGCGCGCTGTTGCAGGCGTTTTTCAAAGCCCGGCGCGGCGGCAAGGCCAGCCCTTTGCGTCAGGATGCGGTGCGCGCGCCCGAAGGGGCTTTTGCCGCTCTGGCTGATCGGGAAGGCGCGCTGCCATCGCTGCCGCCCGCGCCAGCGTCGCGTTTTGTCAGCGATTTGCCCACCCTGGCGGGTTTGCGCCTGCATTATCTGGACGCGGGGGCGGCGCGCGCGCCGCGCACTTGGCTGTGCCTGCACGATTTTGCGCTGTGGAGCCATCAGTGGCGGCATTGGGTGCCGGTTTTTCTGGCGGCGGGCGATCGGGTGATCGCGCCGGATTTGATTGGTTTTGGCCGCAGCGACAAGCCCAAGAAAGAGGCCGCGCACCATTGGCTGTGGCATCGGCGGGTGCTGCTGGAACTGGCGCAGCGCCTGGATTTGCAGGGCGTTATCGTGGCGGGACAGGGCTGGGGTGGCATGCTGGGGCTGCTGCTGCCCATGGCCGCGCCCGCTCGCTATCAGGGCTGCGTCATGCTCGACGCCGGGCTGCCCCATGCCGATGATGCGCTGCCCGATTTTTCAGATGCCTACGCCACGCGCGTGCGCCAGATTGCACGCGCCGCCGCGCCAGTCGGCATGGATTGCGCCACCCACGCCGCGCTGCAAGCGCCGTTTCCGGATGCTGGACACCAGGCGGCATTGCGCGCGCGGCAGCGGCTTTTTCCGCAAGCTGGCGACGGCGACCCGCAAGGCGCAGCCCTGTTGCGCCAGGCCCATGCGTTCTGGCGCGCGCAACGGCGTGGCCGCAGCCTTTGGCTGGCCAGCGGCGGCAACGCCGCCGCCGCGCGGGCTTTCAAAGCCACGGCGCAAGCGCCAGAGTTGCTGGCCGCAAGCGCCAGCGGTTGGCTGGCCGAGTCACAAGAGGGCGCTGGCGCGCTGCTGCCCGACGCGGCGCTGGCTGCGCGCGCCCTGCGTTTTTTCACCTGATCTGCACAACGCGCGCGCGCATCCGCCGCGCATTGGTCTATAACCCCGCTTATGGCGCACATTTACATTTACTCTCCTTCCGGCGCGGTGCGTGACCGCGCGGCCTTTGGGCGTGGCGTGAAGCGGCTGCAAGCCATGGGCCACGCGGTCGAAGTCGACCCCGATGCCCTGAGCGGCCACCAGCGTTTTGCCGGCGACGATGCCACCCGCTTGCAAGCCATTGCGCGCGCGGCGGCCAGCCGCGCCGATGTGGCGCTCATCAGCCGGGGCGGCTATGGCCTGACCCGCCTGCTGCCACGGCTGCCGTATCGCGCGCTGGCCCGGGCCGCTGAGCGCGGCACGCGGTTTGTGGGCATCAGCGACTTCACCGCCCTGCAACTGGCGCTGCTGGCCCAAACCGGCGCCGTCACCTGGGCCGGGCCAGCACTGATTGAAGGTTTTGGGCAAGCCCACGGCGGCGACGGCAAAGGGAACGTGCCCGACGCCATCATGCTGGCCTGCTTTGACGACTTGCTGCAAGGCGTGGGCGAGGGCGCGGGCTGGCGCCTGCCCACGCCGCGCCAAACCGCTGGCATGCGGCCCACACCCGCCAACTGGCACCTTGAAGCGGCCACGCTCTGGGGCGGCAACCTGACGCTGCTGACCGCGCTGCTGGGCACGCCGTACTTCCCGCAAATTTCCGGTGGCATTCTGTTTCTGGAAGACGTGGGCGAACACCCGTACCGCATCGAGCGCATGCTGGGCCAACTGCTGCACGCTGGCGTGCTGGAGCGGCAAAAAGCCGTGTTGCTGGGGCGCTTTACCGCATACACGGCAACGCCGCACGACAAGGGCTTCAACCTGCACCAGGTGTTCATCTGGCTGAGCCAGCAACTCAAGAAAGTGCCCGTACTCACCGGCCTGCCCTATGGCCATGTACCCACAAAAATACTGTTGCCCGTGGGCCAACCCGTGGACTTGCTGGTGCGCGAGCGCGAGGCGCTGCTGCTGTGGCCGCATCGCCATGACCAAGGGCATTGATGGCGCAACCCCCTTCCTCTCTCGCCATTGCGGGTGCACGCAGGGCATGGCAATCTAGTATCCATTGCCCTCTTGGGGTGAGGGTTGGGTGAGGGGCATTTCAGCTTGCGCCTTGGCGTGTTTTTGATGTTCGAGGCGTTGGCTTCATAGGGGATGGATTGCCGCGTCGCTCCTCGCAATGACGACAAAGTAAGTCGTGGTTGCCAGTGACGGGGAACAAAGGAAGCGCCTCTCTTCATTGCCCTCGTCACCTGTGGGAGAGAGCAACCGTGTTCGCAGTCAAGCCCTTTTTGCGCCCAGAGGGGCACGCTTCATCCCGGACAGTGTGCCTCCTCTGGTCGCACGCCCTTGGCTTGCCAAGGCGTGTTGTGCTTCAGCATGGTGTTCATGATGGTCGGAGTTTGCGCGTGCAGGCCACGATGACCACTTTCGGCTGCTTACCCGCCTGCTTCAATCGCTCCGCAAAAGCCTTCAACACCGGGTTGTGGCGCTTGGGCAAAGCCGACGCGTACTACGCGGGCAAGTCAGCGCGCAATCTGCCGGAATCAGAACGGCGGATCCGAATCAGTTACGCCAAGCGCTACATCGAACCCGGGAGAAGTCTATCGCGCGCCGTCGTGCGGAATGGATTGAAGTGTGCCGAGTTAGTCAACAGGATATTTGAAATGCAAACAATCACAGTAACCCGTTGGGCGACCAACCAGTGGATGATCACGAGCAGTTCAGCGATGACAAAGGCGGGGTTCATCCGCCCGAGTTACGCGAGCGACGATACTGGGGCAGCAGCAGAAGCAATGAAGTACGCGCAGCGTTGCGACTCATATTGCATCTTCGCGCCTGCTTCTGTGTTGCAATACATCCCCGAAAAATTAAGGTCAAAGTGAAACCCCATGAGCTTGAGGCGCTGCGGCGCCTTCTTTTTTTCTCGCAATCCGAAGCGGCCAAGCTGTGTGAAGTGTCAGAGAAAACACTGCGGCGATGGGAATTTGGAAGGCTTCCGGTTCCCGATGACGTTTTCGCGTTCATGCGTCGGCTGGTACATCTGCGTCAGCAGATGATTGATGCGCGCATCGCAGAATTCCCGGGGGGTGCGCGCGTTTGTTTGATCTGGTACGAATCAGACGATGACTGGAGGGGCCGCTCGAATTGCTGCTGGTATATCGTCGGCTTGCGCTGAACTGCTGGCCCGACAACTTGCGCCTGGTCGTGTTCGACCGTGACGATTACGACACTTGGCGCGGCGGGCGAAAAGATAGCGATGTGCTGCGCCAGCAGTGGGCTGAAGCCGGGCCGCCAATGCCTTGCCGCGCCATCAAAACGGCAGAGCTTGATGGCTTGCTCGGTCAACAGCCCCAAGTCCCATCGTTCAAGAAAAACGAGAGTCCATCGGCATCCTCGCTGGTCCACTTACCATACGCTGCGTAATCAAAAGTGATTTCCAACCCCTCCGTGGACGAAAAGGGCGTGTTGTAGACAGCCGTTCCAGCCTGCAAATTCACGTTTTCAGTCAGCCGCAGCCAGCCATCGCCTGGAACTATGCCAGCGGTCAAATGCGGTGTCCAGCTTCCTACTCCAGAAGCTAGAATGCCTGAACCGAGGATCGTCCAGTCGGGCGGCATGGTGGAGTCGTCGTAAAAAACCATTTTCAGTGGAGAAGGCCGCGCAGGCAACGGTTGCCGCAAAAGCGGTGGATTTCGGGTTCATAAGTTCCTCAGTCGTGTGCATCGTTGGATAAAGCAACGCGCCGTGTTAATGGCAGCGTAACAGAGGTCACAACACTTTCCAAGCAGGCGGCCAAAGAAAAAAGCCAAAAATGAGAAATAAGTCACACTTTTGGCCATTTCATTTGGATTGCGTACAGTGTTGCGTTTATGCATCAAAACATTGCGCAGGCTGCGGCGAGGAGTCTGGATTGCCACGGGGCCTGCGGGCACTCGCAATGACGCGGGGTTGTCTGTCGTTGCTTTCCAGCGCGCAGCGTGGGTGCGTACATGTGCCCCCTCATCCGGCGCCGCGCCCAAGGGTAGAAGCCCCTTGCTCCGCTTGGCGTGGGGAGGTCGCTTCCCCCTCTCGCGCGTCATTCGATTAAGATGAAAACAATGACTTCCGATCTGGAACCCCCCAGTCCGCCGCTGGCTTGCGCCAGCTTTTTTGATCGCCGCCCGGCAAGCGCGCCTGTTCTTGCCTGCTTTCCGCCCGCACGCTTGGGTGGCGCGGTGTGGTTTGCTGTGCCGCTGCGTGCCCGTGGCCGCCCGGCAAATCTGTCAATTTCCCAGACAACAACTCCGCCATCGCGCGTCTGTGGCCGCCGTCGCGCGCTGGCCTGTCTGGCCGTTTCCATGGCTTTTCCGCAACCTGGTTGGTGTCTTTTTGGGCACGGGCAGGCCGCCATCCATTTCCCCGCGCGTTCCAGTGCGATCTTCCAAAAAATGCCCGACAGGCTTGCAGGATGCTAGAGCTGCTCACTGACCCCACCACATGGATTGGCCTTGCAACGCTGGTGGTGCTGGAGATCGTTCTCGGCATCGACAACCTGATTTTCATCGCCATCCTGACGGACAAGCTGCCGCCGCATCGGCGCGACAAGGCGCGCGTGCTGGGTTTGTGCCTGGCGCTGCTCATGCGTTTGGCGCTTCTGACGGCCATTTCCTGGCTGGTGACGCTGACAGAGCCGCTGGTCACGCTGTTCGGGGGCAGTTTTTCCGGGCGCGATGTGATTTTGCTGCTGGGCGGCCTGTTTCTGCTTTTCAAGGCCACGACCGAGTTGCACGAGCGCCTGGAAGGCGTGCCGCACAAAGAGTCCGGCTCCATGGTCTACGCCAGCTTTGCGGTGGTGGTGGCGCAAATTGTCATTCTGGACGCCGTGTTTTCGCTGGACGCCATCATCACCGCCGTGGGCATTGTCAAGCAGTTGCCGGTCATGATGGCCGCGGTTGTCATCTCCATTGGCGTCATGCTCATGGCCTCCAGGCCGCTGACGCGCTTTGTCAACGCGCATCCCACCGTGGTGGTGCTGTGCCTGAGTTTTCTGCTCATGATCGGCCTGAGTCTGGTGGCCGAAAGTTTTGGTTTTCACCTGCCCAAGGGCTACCTGTACGCGGCCATTGGTTTTTCGATCATGATCGAGGCGCTCAACCAGCTTGCGCGGCGCAATTTCCTGCGGCAGCAGGCGATCCGCCCCTTGCGCGAGCGCACGGCCGAGGCGGTTTTGCGCCTGCTCTCCGGGCGCCAGACGCGGCAGGAAGAAGGCGGCTCTGGCGCTGCGCCCGGCGATGCGCCCGCTGCCAGCGGCGACGGGCACAGCGGCGCTTTTGCGCCCGAAGAGCGCAACATGGTCAGCGGCGTGCTCACGCTGGCCGAGCGCAATGTGCGCTCCATCATGACGCCGCGCTCGGACATCTCGTGGGTCGACATTGATGAGGCACCCGATGTCACGCGCGAAAAGCTGCTCGAAGTCCCGCACGGCATCTTCCCGGTTTGCCGCGGCTCGCTCGACGAGGTTCTTGGCGTGGCGCGCGCCAAGGATTTGCTGGGCGATCTGATTCGCCATGGCCGCATCGATCAGGGCAGCAGCCTGCGCACGCCCATTTACGTGCCCGAATCCACCACCGCCATCAAGCTGATCGAAACGCTGCGCCACGCCAGCGGACAAATCGCGCTGGTCAGCGACGAATTCGGCACGCTCAAGGGCATTGTCTCGCCCATAGACATTCTGGAGGCCATTGCGGGCGAGTTTCCGGACGAGGACGAAACCCTGGAAATCCAGCCCGCCGGAGCTGGTCTGTGGACGGTGGACGGTGGCGCCGATCCGCACCAGTTGGAGCTGGCGCTGCAAACCGAAGGGCTGGTCAGCGACGATGGCAGCTACACGTCGATGGCCGGTTTCCTGCTGGAGCGTTTTGGTCACTTGCCCCAGGTGGGCGAATCGCTGGTGCACGACCATTACGAATTTCGCGTCGCCAGCATCGACGAGCAGCGCATCGCCAGCATCGCCGTGCGCAAGCTTGGGCCTGCCGCGCCCAAGCCCTGATTGCGCCCAGGTGCGCGTGTATTGCGGCTGGCCGCCAACTTCGGCGAGAATGCCCAGTGGAAGGAAAGACCGCCGCCCGCTCCTCAAACGCGCCATCCGCGCGCACGCCCGGGGCGGGCATTGTCCTGATCTCTTTGCGTGGAGAACCTTTGTATGCCGACGACCCAACCGCTTTCCAACCCGCCGTCCACCCGCGATGAGGGTGCCTGCCTTTGCCTGCAACCGGGCGAGCGCGTGACGGCGCGCGCGCTTGGCCGCATTGAATTTCGCGCGGGCGATGGCCCCATGATCCGGCTGGCCCCCGACTCCGTGCTGGAAATCGAACGCGCCCCCATGAGCATGGTGGTGCGCTGGCACGAGGGCGGTCACCCCATGAACGCCGCCATCCCGCTGGTGCAGTTCGAGCAATTCGTCAGCGCCGGCCTGATCGCCGTTGCGCAATAATCCGCTCCGTTTTCCGTCACCGCCGCGCGCGTTCACGCGCGCGCGCTCATTTGCCACTCATTTCGGGCTGTCCTGATTGTCCCTGTTTGGTTTTTTCGAACGCCGCCTGCCACCCTATCCAGACGCGCAGCCCGCCCTGCCGCCCAAGGACTTCATGGCCTTTGTGTGGCATGTCACGCAAGGCATGCGCGGCCCCGTGTTGCTCATGGCCGCGCTGTCGGTCGTGCGCTCGGTCTTTGACGCCTTTCTCTTTGCCGCCATGGGCTACGTCATCGACTGGCTGGCCCAAACCCAGCCGCAGCGCCTGTGGGCCACGCACGGCCACGCGCTCGCCCTGCTGCTGGGCGTGCTGGCCGCCTCCATCGCGCTGGTGGCGCTGCACACCACCATCAAACACCAGAGCCTGGCCATCAACTTTCCCATGCGGCTGCGCTGGAACTTCCACCGCCTCATGCTTGGCCAGAGCCTGGCCTTCTACGCCGACGAATTCGCTGGCCGCATCACCGCCAAAATCATGCAAACCGCGCTGGCCGTGCGCGACATGATCTTCACCACCACCGACGTGCTCATCGGCATGAGCGTGTACATGGCCGCCATCCTGGCGCTGGCCGCTGACTTTGACGCCTGGTTGCTGCTGCCCTTTTTGCTCTGGACCGTGCTGTTTTTGTGCACGTGCTGGTACTTCGTGCCGCGCCTGGCCCGGGTAAGCCGCGCCCAGGCCGACGCGCGCAGCATGATGACGGGCCGCGTAACCGACGCCTACACCAACATCGCTACCGTCAAACTGTTCTCGCACACCAACCGCGAAGCCGCCTTTGCGCGCGCCGCCATGGACGAACTCAAAACCACCGGCTACGCGCAAATGCGCCTGATCAGCCAGTTTGAAATCGTCAACCACACCCTCATCGTGCTGCTCATCTCCAGCGCCTGCGGCATGGCGCTGTGGCTGTGGTCGGGCGAAAAAACGGGCGCAGGCGCGGTGGCCGCCGTAACCGCCATGGCCCTGCGCATGTCGGGCATGAGCCACTGGGTCATGTGGGAAATGAGCAACCTGTTTGAAAGCGTGGGCACCGTGCAGGACGGCATCAACACCCTCACCCGCGCGCGCAGCGTGGTCGACGCGCCCGACGCCAAATCCCTGCAAGTGGCGCGCGGCCAGGTCACGCTCGAAAACGTCAGCTTCAGCTACCGCGGCGACGGCGGTGGCGGCGCGCCTGTCATCGACCAGCTCAGCCTTGACATCCAGCCGGGTGAAAAAATCGGCCTCATTGGCCGCTCCGGCGCGGGCAAATCCACCCTGGTCAACCTGCTGCTGCGCTTTTACGACGTACAAAGTGGCCGCATCCTCATCGACGGGCAAGACATCGCCCACGTCACGCAAGACAGCCTGCGCCAGGCCATTGGCATGGTCACGCAAGACACATCGCTGCTGCACCGCAGCATTGCCGACAACATCCGCTACGGCCTGCCCGGCGCCACCGACGCGCAAATGCTGTCTGCCGCGCGCCGCGCGCAAGCGCACGACTTCATCGAGCGCCTGAGCGACCCCCAAGGCCGCCAAGGCTACGCGGCGCAAGCGGGCGAGCGCGGCGTCAAACTCTCGGGCGGGCAGCGCCAGCGCGTCGCCATCGCGCGCGTCATGCTCAACAACGCCCCCATTTTGCTGCTCGACGAAGCCACCAGCGCGCTCGACTCCGAAGTCGAAGCGGCCATCCAGGACAGCCTGCACGCGCTGATGGAAGGCAAAACCGTCATCGCCATTGCGCACCGGCTCTCCACCATCGCCGCGCTCGACAGACTGGTCGTGCTGGACAAGGGTCGCATCGTCGAACAAGGCAACCACGCCGAATTGCTCGCCCGGGGCGGCCTGTACGCCAGACTCTGGGCGCGCCAAAGCGGCGGCTTCCTGGGCGAACAGGCCGAAGGCGAGCCATAACCGAAGCGGCGCCGCGCGCGAAAAAAGCGGGGTGGACGTCGTGCAGCGCAAACGAAAAGGGCAGCGATCAAATGAAAACCGCATGGATTGCCACGCGCCTGCGGCGCTCGCAATAACGGAGAAAGCGGGAGCGCGTATCGTATCTCTTCATTGCCTTCACCCCTTGGGGAAAGGGTTGGGTGAGGGGAGTCCCACGCCAAGCGCGGCGCTTGGGTTAGCGTTGCCCCCTTCTGTCCCCGCCGGGACATTTCCTCCTCGCCAGCAGGGGAGATGCAAAGAGGTCGCGCGCAACTTCCCGATGGCGCGCCTGGGCGCAATCGCCCCAAAACACGGGACGGACTTTGCCGTGCCATGGCGCTTGTGGCCCCGGGCCGGGCGTTCGGGATATGA
>JAISNB010000118.1 GCA_031276435.1 Burkholderiaceae bacterium
GTGGCAAGCGTTTCATCTGGGGTGGACGCGCAGATGTGCGGGCAGTGCTGTACATGGCGGCGCTGACGGCCAAGCGCCACAACCCGGTGGTCAAGGCTTTTGCGGAACGGCTGAAACAGGCGGGCAAAGCGCCGAAGGTGGTCATCGTGGCTTGCATGAGGAAACTGCTGACCATTATGAACGCCATGCTCAAGCACGGCACGCCCTGGCAATCCCAAGGCGTGCGACCAGAGGAGGCGCTCTGTCCGGGATGAGAATTTGTCATCGACACTGACCGCAAAAATGCTTGACAGCGAACACGGTTGCTCTCCCGGCGCTTCGCGCCACCCTCTCCCCAAGGGGCGAGGGTGATGAACGCGCCGCCTGCCTTCCTCTCTCTCCCTTTGAGGGAGAGAGAGGAAGGCAGGCGGCAGTGCCGTCAAGAAAGGGTGCGGCAAAAATGGAAACAGATGGATTGCCACGTCGCAACGCTGCTCGCAATGACGGAGGGGACACAGGGAAAGTACATCACTCCTCGCAACAACGCTTGTTTCAATCAGGGTTTGCCCTGTCGGTTTTCTGCAAGAATTCAATCAGGCGTTTGAGCAAAAGCTGGCTGCCGTCATGGCTCATGTGATCGTCGTCATGGTAAAGCAATTTTCCATCTTTTCTGGCGTGGCAATATGTTGCGTCGCAAAAATCGTCCATCGGGTCGAACACCCGCACTTGCGGATAATCTTTCAGAATTTCAGCCACGGCCTGCCGGTAACCGCGCTGGCGGGCTTCGACCACCGCGCGCAAGATGGCGTCCCTGCCAACTGTGCCCCCCAGATATGCTGCAAGTGGCCTGTTCCTGGCAGCGGGATTGAACCCCAGTTCTGGCACCTGGTGCACAAAGACCACTTCTTTTCCACGCACGCGCCAGGCATCCAGCGTTGCCCGCAGCGCCGCGGCAAAAGCCGCCTTGCTTTCATCCACGGGCACTTGACCGGGCGGCCTGAAGAAAAACCATGGCTGAATCTCTTTGAGATCCACGCCAAAACCAGTGCCTTCATAATACATGGCATGCCGGTCAAACAGGATGATTTGCTTGACCCTGTTTTTTTGGGCCTGCGCGGACAGGTCGTCAAAAGAGGGGCAATCCCAGTTGGACAGCCGCACCCAGCGCCACCCCGTACAGCCCGCCTTGCCAAAATAAAGCAATCCGGTATTGGGCACCAGCCCCATGTTTTTGCTTTCAGGAAACGCCTTTGCCAGCGCGTGCGCATGGCTGTCGCCCGTGAAAAGCACCCATTGCCCGGGTGCATCCACGGAAAAATAGCGGCAATAGTCGTACTTCCACTCAAACCGGCTGGCACAATCCGGCGTGTTGAGCGCCCACGCCACGTTGTCATTTTCCTGCGTATTCCTGCGCGTAAATTCAAACCGCTGCGGCCATCCTTCCCCATGGTATGCAACGCCAGCCAGCAGCGCAATGCCACTGCCGACTGCCAGCAACAGCCAGGGCATGTTTTTCCATGGGTGAAAACGCAGCTTTTTTTCCACAAACCGATACGTCAGCCAGGCCAGCAGAAAGCTGAACAAAACGCTTGTGATTCGCCATGCGCTTGATACCTCGCCGCCAGCAATCAAGCGGGGAAAAGCCAGCAGCGGCCAATGCCAGAGATAAAGCGGGAAACTGATGATGCCAATGCCAACCCAGATTTTGCGGGAAAGCCAATGGTTCAAAACCGCTTGCGGCCCGGCGGCCATCATGCAGACCGCGCCAGCCACCGGCAGCAAGGCGGCAAAGCCGGGAAAAGGCACTTTGCGATCCAGACCCCAAAGCGCCAAAAGCAAAAAACCAGCGCCCGCAATGGAAAGCGTGTGACTGCCAAAGCGAGAATTCCAGGATTTTCCCTTGCCGCTTGTTTCCCGGGCCGCCAGGGCGCTTCCGGCCAGAAGCTCCCAAACGCGTCCGAAAGGAAGGTAAAAGTTTTCTACCGGATGCTTTTGCAATCCGGCAATGTTGAAAATGAATGACAAGACCAGCAGCGCCAGGGTTCCTTTCAAAACGCTGTCCGGGCGCTTGGCAAGCAGCAGCAACGCCAGCGGCCAGGCAAGATAGAACTGTTCTTCAATGCCCAAAGACCAGAGGTGCAACAAAGGCTGATGGTCTGCCGCCGACGCAAAATAATTGCCCGCCGCCATCCAATGGGAAATGTTGGCAAGAAAAAACATCCCGGCAGCCGCATGCAATCCCAGATTGGCGAATTCATCGGCAAAGCAAAGAAAGTAGCCCGCAATCAAAACCGCCACCAGCACCGTCAGCAAGGCCGGGAAGATGCGGCGAATGCGGCGGGCGTAAAATTGAGCAAATGAAAAATTCCCAGCCAATCTGCCCTTCAGGATGATGCCGGTAATCAGGTAGCCGGAGATGACAAAAAATACATCCACCCCGACAAAGCCACCCGGAAAAATCCCAGGGAATGCGTGAAATCCCACCACCGCCAGCACGGCAAAGGCGCGCAATCCGTCAATGTCCGGGCGATAAAGCTGTTCCGCATGGTTTGTTTGCGCGGCGGCAGGCGCCACAGGTTTGGACATGGCAGCAGCGCCCATCACAGCCGTTGCCAGATGGCGGCAAAAAACCCGTCCGTGCCGTGCTGGTGCGGCCACAGGCGCAAATGCCCGGCGGGCGTGGCCAGCGCGTCGGCCTGCGGCACTTTCAGCGCCGCCAGTGTTTGCGCCGCGTCCAGCGGGCGGAAATCGCGCCGCGCGGCGGCCCCGAAGGCGTTGGCGACGGCTTCGTTTTCTTCTTGCAGCAGGCTACAGGTGGCGTACAGCAGGCGACCGCCGGGTTTGACCAGTTGGGCCGCGCTTTGCAAAATGGCGGCCTGCCGCAGCGCCATTTGCGCCACCGATTCGGGCGTGGCACGCCATTTGAGGTCGGGCGCGCGGCGCAGCGTGCCCAGCCCGGAGCACGGCGCGTCGACCAGCACGCGGTCGGCCTTGCCCGCCAGCGCCTTCACGCGCGTGTCGCGCTCGTGCGCGATGGCGGCGGTGTGCACGTTGTCCAGCCCACTTTTGAGCAAACGCGGCTTGAGCGCATCGAGTCGGTTGGCCGATGTGTCAAACGCATACAAGCGCCCCGTGTTGCGCATGGCCGCGCCCAGCGCCAGCGTTTTGCCGCCCGCGCCCGCGCAAAAGTCCACCACCAGTTCGCCGCGCCGCGCTTGCAGCAGCAGCGCCAGCAATTGCGAGCCTTCGTCCTGCACTTCGATGGCGCCTTGCTGCCACGCGGACAGCCCGGCCAGCGATGGCTTGCCCGCCACGCGCAGTCCCCAGGGGCAATAGGGCGTGTCCTCGCTGCCGATGCCCGCCTGCGCAAGCTGCCGCTGCACGGCAGGCCGTTTTTGCTTGAGCACATTGACGCGCAAATCCAGCCCCGCCGGTTGCAGCAGCGATTGCGCCAATGCGTCGAAAGCATCGCCCACCTGCGCGCGCAAGGCGCTCGCCAGCCACGCGGGCAGGTTGTGGCGGCACTCGGGCGGCAAGGCGGCCAAGTCCGCCCGCTGGCAGGCCACGCGCCAGGCATTCAGCCGCGCCAGCGCATCGGCGTCACCCCCGGCTTGCGGAAAATCTTGCGCGGCGGCATCTGGAGCGCCGCCGCTGGCGGCGGCCTGCGCATCGAGCGCCAGCCAGGCCAGTTTTTGCGGCATCGAAAGCGCCTCTGGCGGCAATTGCCCCGCCGCGCCAAACTCGGCCCAATGCGCGTACAGCGCGCGGCGGCGCAGCACGTCGTACACGGCGTCGGCCAAGCGCGCGCGCTCACCCGATCCGGTGTTGCGCTTGCGAAAAAACCGCGCCACGGTGGCATCGGCGGGGTGTTCAAAAAGCAGCACCTGCCGCAGCAAATCAGCGGCCAAATCCAACAAAACTCTGGAATGCATGGGGCGCGATTGTCCCATTGCCGCCGCCGCTGCCAGGGCGCTGCCCGATCAATCGCCGCCCTCGCGCAGCAACAGGCGCGCCACCACGCGCGGATAAATGCGGTGCTCTTGCGAGAGCACGCGCGCGGCCAGCGTGTCAGCCGTGTCGCCGGGCAGCACGGGCACCACGGCCTGCGCCAGGATTTCGCCCTGATCCAGATCGGCTGTCACACGGTGTACGGTGGCACCCGCAAAGCGGCAGCCCATGTCGATTGCGCGCTGGTGCGTGTGCAAACCCGCAAACGCGGGCAACAAACTGGGGTGGATGTTGATGAGCTGCCCGTCGTAATGGGCCACAAAATCCGGCGTGAGCACGCGCATGAAACCGGCCAGCACCACCAGTGCGGGCTGGTATGCGTCGATGGCCTGCATCAGCGCCGCATCAAACGCCTCGCGGCTGGCAAACGCCTTATGATCGAGCGCCACCGTGGCAATGCCCATAGCCTGCGCCAACGCCAGGCCAGCGGCATCGGGCCGGTTGCTGATGACGGCGGCCACGCGCGCCCCCGGCCCGAGCGCGCGCGGCTGCTCCCAGCGACCGCGCCGGGCCGCCTGAACCATGGCCGCCATGTTGCTGCCCGCGCCGGAAATCAGGATGACGATGTT
>JAISNB010000162.1 GCA_031276435.1 Burkholderiaceae bacterium
GGGCTGGGGCGGTAGCGGGGATCACGGTAAAAACTGTACAGCGCGTCCAGAATGTCGAGCACGCGGCGCGCGCCCAGCGCGTCGCCCATGGCCAGCGGGCCGCGCGGATAACCCAGCCCGAGCGTGACGGCCCGGTCGATGTCTTGCGGCGTGGCCACGCCTTGCTGGGCGATGTCGCAGCCAATGTTGACCACGCTCGCCACCACGCGCTGGCAGATGAAGCCCGGGCTGTCGTCGATGGTGATGACGTCGCAGCCATCGGCGGCCAGCATGGCGTGCATGGCGTCGCGCACGTCTGCTTGCGTCAGGGGCGTGCGCATCAGCGTGCGGCAGCCGGTGAAAAACAGCGGGTCCAGGCCGATGGTGCGCCGCGCGTCCAGGCCGCGCTGGACGGCGGTGGTGCTCACGTCATGGCCAACCGGCAAGACCAGGCAGATGGCCCCGGCGCTTGGGGTGGCGGCGCCGGTTTCGAGCGTGATTTTCAGGCTTTGCAGCAGCGCGACCAGTTCGGGGAAGGCTTTGGCGTCATCGGCGCACAGCCACACGCTGCGGTCGCTGCGCGCGGGCACGGCGGCGGCGGGCGCATCCTGTTTTTTGCCGTCCACATAGGTGTAGAAACCCTGTTTGCTTTTGCGCCCCAGCAGACCGGCGGACATGCGCAGGCGGCCAATGGGCGAGGGGCGAAAGCGCGGCTCCTGGTAGTACTGCTCGTAGATGGATTCCATGACGGGTTGCGAGACGTCGAGTCCCGTCAGGTCGAGCAATTCAAACGGCCCCATGCGAAACGCTGCGGCCTGTTTGAGCACGCGGTCGATGTCGGCCACCGGCGCGATGCGCTCGCCCAAAATGCGCAGCGCCTCTGTGGGGTAGCCGCGCCCGGCGTGGTTGACGATGAAGCCCGGCGTGTCGCTGGCCGACACGGGCGTATGCCCCATTTGCCGGGCCAGCGCGGTCAGGCGGTCGGCCACATCGGGCCGGGTCAGTGCGCCGGTGACGACTTCGACTATTTTCATCAGCGGCACGGGGCTGAAGAAGTGAAAGCCCGCCACCCGCGCGGGGTGCTGGCAGCCAGCGGCAATCGATGTGACCGACAGCGACGAGGTGTTGGTTGCCAGAACGCATTGCGCGCTGACAATTTCCTCAAGCTGCGCGAACAGGGTTTTCTTGACTTCCAGGTTTTCCACAACGGCTTCTATGACCGCGTCGCAAGCGGCAAATTCGCGCAACGCGCCCGCCACTTTCAGCCGGGCGATGGTGGCGGGCACGTCGGCGGCGGGCAGCTTGCCCTTGTCGGCCAGCTTTTGCAGCATGGCGGCAATTTCAGCGCGGGCCTGTTCGCCCGCGCCCTGGCGGGTGTCGAACAGCCGCACCTCAATGCCGCCCTGGATGGCGATCTGGGCAATGCCCTTGCCCATGAGTCCCGCGCCCACGATGCCGAGCGTGCGGATGGCCTGCGGTTGTTGATCTGCCGTGTCTGTGGTGGCGGTGGTAGTGCCCATGTCAGCGTCCCTCGTAATGCGGTTTGCGTTTTTCAAAAAATGCGCGCATGCCTTCTTTCTGGTCGCGCGTATCAAACAGCAACTGGAAGGCCTTGCGCTCCAGCGCCAGGGCGGCGTCCAGCGCGCAGTCCTGCCCGGCCAGCAAAACTTCCTTGATCTGGGCCGCGGCCAGCGGCGGCAGGTCCGCAATTGTTTGCGCCAGTTCGTGGGCGCGTGCCAGCACCTGGGCGTCGTCCACCACCTCGCTGGCCAGGCCAAGCTGCCCGGCTTCTTCGCCCGAGATCGGCAAGCCCGTCAGCACCATCTTCATGGCCCTGAATTTGCCAATGGCGCGCACCAGGCGCTGGGTGCCGCCCGCGCCCGGCATGATGCCCACGCGAATTTCGGGCTGCCCGAAGCTCGCGCCACGGCCAGCGACGATGATGTCCGCGTGCATGGCCAGCTCGCAGCCGCCGCCCAGCGCGTAGCCGTTGACGGCGGCAATGACCGGCTTGGGACACTCGGCAATGGCGCGCCACAGGCGCTCGGTGTGGCGCAAATACATGTCGATGGCTGTGGCCTCGGCCAGCTCGCGCAAATCCGCGCCAGCCACAAACACCTTCTCGCCGCCGGTCAAAACGATGCAGCGCGTTTGCGCGTCAGCGCCCAGTTGCCGGAAAAGATCGGCCAGCCTGTGGCGCACCGCCTGATTGAGCGCGTTGCGCGCCTGCGGCCGGTTGATGCGTATTTCGGCAACCCCGTTGCCAGGGTGGCTCAAAATCACTTCGTCCGTATCCGTCATCATCCACTCCTTGTTCAAACGCTGT
The DNA here is from genome assembly GCA_031276435.1 of Burkholderiaceae bacterium. Classification (GTDB taxonomy): domain Bacteria; phylum Pseudomonadota; class Gammaproteobacteria; order Burkholderiales; family Burkholderiaceae_C; genus Ottowia. The sequence goes on from JAISNB010000162.1 coordinate 2,306, forward strand.
TGTCGGCCGCTGCTGCTTTTTGTTTCCAGCCTTCGGCTTCCAGCGGGTCGTAAATCTTTTCCTTGATGAACAGTGCCGGAACCAGCCCGCACAGGAAATACGCCGCGCCCATAACCAGCATGCCCAGGCCAATGCTGCCGCCGTTGAGCGACGCCATGAACCCGATTGCCGCTGGCGCAATGGCCGCGCCCGCGCGGCCCACGTTGTAAGCGCCGCCCACCGCCGCGCCGCGGATATGCGTCGGGAAACTCTCCGTCATGTACGTTGCGTTCACACCATAGGGAATGCCGTAGAGAAACCCGAAGAACACCAGCAAGTACACGATGTTGCCCGGCGAGTTGAAAAACACAATCACTGGCAAAAATATGGCCGTGCCAATGGCGCCAAGCGCATAGGTAAAACGGCGCCCCATTTTGTCGGCCATCCAGCCAGCAACCACCTTGCCCAGAATCATGGCCACGTAGGTGCCCACCATGTACCCGGTCATGGCCTTGAAGTTCATGTTCAGTTCACGCTGCAAATAACTCGGCATCCAGTTGTTGACGCCGTAATAGCCAAATTGCAGGAATCCGGCTGTGGCGCACCACAGGATGAACAGCTTGCGGCTGGCCGGATCGCCAAAAATCAGCTTCAGACTGCTGGGTGCTTTTTCTTCCTGCGTCACGATTCCGGCGGCTTTTTCAGCGTCGCGCCGGGCCTTGGCCGCCACCCAGGCAGGTGGCTCCGGCACAAACTGGCGCACAAACACCGCCAGCGCCACGGGAATGATGGCCACATAAAACAGCGCGCGCCAGCTATAGTGTGGAATGATCCAGCCCGCCAACAAGGTGGCAACCACATAACCCACCGACCAGCCCGCCTGCAAGGTACCCAGCACCGTCGTGCGGCGACTGGTGGGCACATATTCGGCCATCAGGGTGTTGCACACCACGTATTCCGCGCCCAGACCCAAAGCGGAAATAAAGCGCGCAGTGGCGAATTGCCCGTAGTTTTGCGTAAACCCCAGCGCGAAAGTGCCCACCGAGAAAATCATGATGGTCCACGCCACGGTGCGCACGCGGCCAAACCGGTCGGCAGCCCATCCGCCAAAAATGCCGCCAACGGCCATGCCCAGCAGGGTGATGCTGCCCAGGCTGCCCGCCTCCACGCTGGTCAGCTTGAAATCCTCGCGCAAGCTCTCCAGGCTGTACGAGAGGAACATCAAATCGGCCCCGTCCACCATCAGGCCCAGAAAAGAAGATATGAATACCGCGATCCATATCTTGTCACTTCGGTTGTCGAGCTTGTTGATCGTCACACATATCTCCTGTGGTTTTGATATTGATTTTGTGCCTGGCAGTGCGCTGGCGCGGCGCTGCCAGTTCTTGCCTTATTGCCCAAGTTCTTTCACCATGTTTCTGGCGATCACGAGTTGCTGGATTTGCGTTGTCCCCTCATAAATGCGGAACAGCCGCACGTCGCGGTAGAAGCGTTCGATGGCGTAGTCCGACACGTAACCCGCGCCCCCGTGAATCTGTACCGCGCGGTCGGCCACGCGGCCACACATTTCAGAGGCAAACAGCTTGCAGCACGATGCCTCGGTGGACATGCTCTGCCCGTTGTCGCGCCTGCGCGCGGCGTCAATAATCATCGAGCGCGCGGCATAAATTTCGGCGCGGCTGTCGGCCAGCATGGCCTGGATCAGTTGAAAGCCCGCAATCGGCTGGCCGAACTGTTTTCTTTCAACGGCATAGCGAAGCGCGTCGTCGAGCATTCTCTGCGCCGCGCCGGTGCAAATGGCCGAAATGTGCAGGCGCCCCTTGTCCAGCACTTTCATCGCGGTTTTGAAACCCTGCCCTTCCTTGCCGCCAATGATGTTTTCTGCCGGAACCTTGCAGTTTTCAAAAATCACATCGGCAGTGTGCGCGCCTTTTTGCCCCATTTTCTTGTCGCTTTTTCCAATACTCAGCCCGGGTGTGTCGCGCTCGACAAGAAACGCGGTGATTCCGCCCGCGCCCCTGGATTGCGGATCGGTGCGGGCCATGACGGTAAACAAGCCCGCCTCTGGCGCGTTGGTGATGAAGCGCTTGGTGCCGTTGAGAATGTAGTGATCGCCCTCGCGGCGCGCACTGGTCTTGAGCGATGCCGCGTCCGACCCCGCTTCAGGCTCGGTCAGCGCAAAAGAGGCAATCAGCTCGCCGCTGGCCAGTTTGGGCAGGTATTTGCGTTTTTGCGCTTCGGTGCCATCCACGATCAGCCCCTGCGAGCCGATGCCGTTATTGGTGCCAATCAGGGAGCGAAACACAGGCGAAGTTCTGGCAATCTCAAAAGCCACCAGCACCTCTTCTTCCATGCTCAGGCCAAGCCCACCATATTCTTCGGGCGTGCACAGCCCGAACAAGCCCAATTCGCGCATCTCACTTACAATATCCGCGGGTATTGCGTCGGTTTCCGACACTTTTTCTTCAGCGGGGATCAAACGATCCTTGACAAACCTGGACACGGCGTCCAGCAATATGTTCAATGTTTCCTGATCGCGAATCATCCGGGTTCCTTCCGATGTTCAAAGCCCGCCTGGCGGGCATCCAGTGGACACGCGCGCGTGGCATCATCTGCCACGCCGCCATGGGCCTGCCGCCTGGCAACGGCCAAGGCACGCGGGCCGCGCGCCGCAACCACCACCCGCAGCGCCGCCGCCAATTGTTCGCCTGTCGAACAATTGTTCGCGGATTGTAATTATAGGAGAACCATCCAGGATGGCAATGCAGGGATGCCCGAGTCCGGGTCGGCCAAGCGATCAATACGTCCAGTCTTTTGCGCGCGGACTGCAAGTCATCCGCAGCTTCAGCGCCGCGCAGCCGAGCCAGACCATCAGCGAGGTGGCCGCCCGCTGCGATCTGACGCGCGCGGGCGCGCGCCGCATTCTGCTGACGCTGCAACACCTGGGCTACGTAAGCAGCGATGGCAAGCAGTTCCAGCTAACGCCCAAAATCCTCGACCTGGGCTTTGCCTACCTCTCGTCCATGCCCCTGTGGAGCCTGGCCGAGCCGGAAATCCAGGCCACGGCCAACGAGACGCGCGAATCGTGCTCGGCGGCAGTGCTCGACGGCGCGGACATCGTGTACGTCATGCGCGTTTCGGCCTACCAGATCATCTCGACCAACATCGCCATCGGTACGCGCCTGCCAGCCAGCAACACGTCCACCGGGCGCGTCCTGCTGGCTGGCCTGCCCGACGAAGCGCTGCGCCAACTCTTGCACGCGCACCCCAGCCGGGCCTGGACCAGTCAGACCATCACTGCGCCCGACATGCTGTTCGAGAAAATCATCGAAGCCCGCCAGCAAGGCTGGAGCGTGGTCAACCGCGAACTGGACGACGCCCTCATCTCCATTGCCGCGCCCATCCGCGGGCGCGACGGGCGCAGCATTGCGGCCATCAACATCAGCAGCCGCAGCTCCTGGCACACGCCCGAAACCATCCAGGCCAGCTACCTGGCACGCCTGCAACAAGCCACCCAATCCATCTCACGGCTGCTGGGCTTGCAGGCATGAGCGCTCGGTACCAAAGGCAATGAAGCCATGCGCGCGCCCTGCCCCGTTATTGCGGCACTGCCCCATCACCTTGTTTCAGCAAGCACACACGGCCTCTTTGCTTTTCTCCTCCGCTGGCCGGGGAGATGCCCCGGCAGGGACGACAGAGGGTGGGCAACGC
>JAISNB010000165.1 GCA_031276435.1 Burkholderiaceae bacterium
AAAAAATACGCGCGCGGTCCAATAACAACATGGCCGCCCGCTTTCCCACCCATGAGATTTCGTTTTTTGATCGTCGTCTGGCGCAACCGGGCTTTCGCCAACTTTTTGCTGGCGCGTCTTGCGGGCATGTTTGCCACCCAAATCCAGGCGGTTGTCATCGGCTGGCAGGTGTATGCACTCACGGGCAAGGCCATGGCGCTGGCTTATGTTGGGCTGGCGCAATTCCTGCCCATGCTTTTGTTGCTCCTGCCCGCCGGGGATTTGATTGACCGCCGCGCGCGCAAACCCATCCTGATGGCGAGCTGGCTGGTCGCCGCCGTTTGCGCGGGCGCGCTCTGGTGGTTTTCGGCGCATTTCGCCACCGGCGCAACCGCCAGCGCCTGGACGCTGAATGGCGTCTACGCGGCGCTCGTGCTGTTTGGCTGTTCGCGCGCCTTTTCCGGCCCGGCGGTGCAAAGCCTGTTGCCGCAGATTGTGCCCCGCGCGCAACTGGCGCAGGCCATTGCCGCCAATGGCATGTTGATGCGCGCGGCGAGCATCGGCGGCCCGCTGGTCGGCGGCCTGCTCTACGGGCTGGGCGGTGGCGGCCTGACCTACGCCGTCTGCGCGCTGTGCTTTGTGCTGGGCGTGTGCTTGCTCATCCCGCTTGCGCCCCGCTACGCCGAACCGCGTTCAACCGATGAAGCGGGCGGCATGTGGCGGCGTTTTGGCGCGGGCATTCGCTTCATCCGCCAGCGTCCCATCATCCTGGGCACAATTTCGCTGGACCTTTTCGCCGTGTTGCTGGGCGGTGTGGTGGCGTTGTTGCCCATCTACGCCAAGGAAATCCTGCACGTTGGCCCGCAAGGGCTGGGCGCGTTGCGCAGCGCCATCGCCATTGGCGAAGTCGGCGCGGGATTGTGGCTGAGCCTGCATCCCTTCAACCACGCGGTCGGCAAACGGATGTTCATCGCTGTCGCCATTTTTGGCGCGGCGAACCTCGTGTTTTCGCTCTCGCACTGGTTCTGGCTCTCCTTTTTCGCCCTGGCGATTGCGGGCGCGGCGGACATGGTGAGCGTCTCCATTCGCGGCGCACTGGTGCAGTTTTCCACGCCCGACGCCATGCGCGGACGGGTCAGCGCCGTCAATATGCTCTTTATCGGTTCTTCCAACGAACTGGGCGAATTCCGCGCCGGAACCAGCGCCGCGTATTGCGGCCCCGTCGTCGCCGCAATCCTGGGCGGCTTGTGCACCCTGGGCGTTGTCGGCCTGTGGGCGCGGCTTTTCCCGAGCTTGCGGCAAGTCGACAAATTCGAGGAAGCCGCTTGCTAATCCATCGCCGCGCGTGCAACCCGCATGCCTACAATGTGCGCATGGTTTTCAAAGCAGATGTTTGTATTCGGGGCGCTGGCATTGTGGGCCGCACGCTGGCTTTGCTGCTGGCGCGCGAGCGTTTGCGCGTGGCGCTGGTGACATCGCCCGCGCCAGATGCGCCACCAGATGATGCGCCGCTGGACGCGGCGGGCCATGGCGATGTGCGCGCTTACGCGCTCAACGCGGCCAGCCGCGCGCTGCTGGAGTCGCTGCGCTGCTGGCCCGCACCGCTTGATGCCACGCCCGTGCTCGAGATGCGGGTGCAGGGCGATCGGCAGGGCGCGTTGCGTTTTTCGGCCACCGCGCAAGGCGTCCAGGCGCTTGGCTGGATTGTCGATGTGCCAGCGCTGGAGCGCCTGCTGATCGAGGCCACGGGTTTCCAGGCGGGCATCGCGCAGGTGCCGCAAGCCGTTGCCGCGCCACTGACCGTGGTGTGCGAAGGCCGCGCCAGCCAGTCGCGCGCCGAGTTGGGCGTGGATTTCGAGGTCACGCGATACCCGCATCAGGCCATTGCCACGCGGCTGGAATGCGAGTTGCCGCACGGCCAGACGGCGCGCCAGTGGTTCACGCCGGAAGGCGAAATTCTCGCCTTCTTGCCGCTGGGTGGCCCGTACGGGCGCAAGGTGGCGGTGGTGTGGTCTGTCATGCGCGAGCGCGCAGCCGCTTTGATGGCGCTGGACGGCGCCGCGTTTGCCGAGGCGCTGCTGCAAATCAGTGGCGCCGAACTGGGCCCATTGCGCGAATGCGCCCGGCGCGCCAGTTGGCCTTTGCAGGTGGCGCAAGCCAGCCATTGGGTGGGACAGATGCCGCAGCGGCCACAAGAATGCTTTGCGCTGGCGGGCGATGCCGCGCACGCCATGCACCCGCTGGCCGGGCAGGGTCTCAACGTGGGCCTGGGCGACGTGGCCGAACTGGCCCGCGTGCTGGCCGCGCGCCAGGCCTGGCGCGGCGTGGCCGATTTGCGCGTGTTGCGCCATTACGAGCGTGCCCGCAAACTGCCATGGCTGCGCATGAAAATGGCCACCGATGGCCTGCAACAATTGTTTGCCCATCCAGCGCCTGCCATCGCCCGTTTGCGCAATTGGGGCCTGCTGGCCTTTGACCGCTGTGGCCCCGTAAAATCGTATCTGGCGCAACTGGCCATGGAAAACAGCGGGCACACGCTTTGAAGCCAGCGCCTCATCCCAGTGATTTGTTTTTTGTTCACCCATTGTTTTTTCCGGAGTCATCATGAAACGACGCAGCCTGGCCCTTGCCGCCCTGGCCCTTGCCCTGCCCCTGTGGGCCACCGCGCAGGAAGCGGTTTTGCGCAAGAATCTGGCCGAGCGCATGGGCATGCAGCAAATCGACGAAGTGCGCAGCGCCCCCATCAGCGGCCTGTACGAAGTGCGCATAGGCAATGACATTTATTATTCTGACGCGCAAGGCAACTATGTTTTGAACGGCAGCCTGCTGGACACGCGCAACAAGCGGAACCTGACCAGCGAGCGTCTCGAAAAGCTCATGGCCATCCAATTTGACGATCTGGAACTCAAAAACGCCTTCCAGATTGTGCGCGGCAATGGCAAGCGCAAGGTCGCCATTTTTGAAGACCCCAATTGCGGCTACTGCAAGCGGTTGGAGCAGGACTTGCAAAAAATCGACAACCTGACTGTGCACATCTTCCTGGTGCCCATTCTGGGCGCCGACTCCGCGCAGAAATCGCAGCAGATCTGGTGTGCGGCCAATCAGGCCGCCACCTGGAGCGACTGGATGCTGCGCGGCGTGGTACCGCAAAACAAGGCCATTTGCGACACCAGCCCGCTGCAAGCCAATCTGGCGTTCATCCAGAAATACCGCATCACCGGCACGCCGGCCCTGATTTTTGCCGATGGCACGCGCGTGCCCGGCGCCATTGGCGTAGAAGAAATCGAGCGGCTGCTCAATCGCTGAGCGACACACTGGCGCGTGCTCTTTTGAATCATTCAGGAATGTGCGAGAAAGCTTTATGCGTAAAATATCATCCCTGTTGTTCGTGGCAGTCATCATGCTCCACGGCGCCTGCCAGGCTGGCGGCGCGCCAGAAACAGAGCTTCCCGTGCAAGCCTTCAAGGGCCACGCTGTTTTTGTGTGGAAGGAAAATTCCGTTTACCAGTTTGCATGGCTGCCGGACACCAATGTGCTCATTAGCAGAAAACTGGTTGCGGAAAAACCGCCCGTCACAGAAAACAGGGTCACAGCCCACATTCCAAAAATGAAAGGGCTGGATCAGTTTGTAAAGCTGTTTCTCATCGAAAACCCGCATTCGGCCACTTTCATGGACAACCAGCACAGCCCCATGCGGCCCAGGGCAGAGTTTTCTGATCTGGTGGATCGCCTGTCCGCCCTGGCCAAAGAAAATGGCGTCGAAATCCAGTTTCTGGATTCCGGAAACAACAGTGGCACCGCCGGTGGGTTCTGAAACGCATTCGCAAGGGCCAAAAGCCTTGCCTGGCGGCGGCCCGGTTTCCCCTGGTTTTCTTGCGCAGTCAATGCGCTGCCCGCGCCCAACCCAGCCGCGCAACGGGGCGGCTTTTAGCCACTGGAAGTTTTCAGCATGTCCGCAAAAACCACCCGCCGCCCGCCCGGATCGCCTGCCGCCGTGCATTACGCGGTCGCGCTCGATTTGCGCGCGCACCGCTATTGCATCACCCTGAGCATTGCCCGACCCGATGAGGCGCAGCGGTTGTCGCTGCCGGTGTGGATTCCCGGCAGCTATCTGGTGCGCGATTTTTCGGGCCAGCTTTTGCGCATCAGCGCCAGCCAGGGGGAGCGCGCGCTCGATTTGCGGCAAACCGGCAAATGCGATTGGCAGGCCGAGCGCGCCAACCCGCAGCGGCCCTTGCGCGTGCGCTACGAGGTGTTTGCGCGCGACGCGTCGGTGCGCACCGCCTGGCTGGATGCCGGGCGCGGATTTTTCAATGGTGCCAGCCTGTTCTTGCAGGTGCACGGGCAGCAGGACGCGCCGCACACGCTGCAAATCGATCCGCCACCGGCCAGCGCCGCCGCCGGTTGGCAACTGGCGACGGCTTTGCCGCCGCTCAGGACGCGCAAGAACGGCTTTGGCAGCTACCGCGCTGAAAACTACGACGAACTGGTGGACAGCCCGGTGGAGATGGGACCGTTCTGGCGCGGGGAGTTTGTGGCCCGCGGCGTGCCACACAGTTTTGTGGTGGCCGCCGCGCCAGCGTCTTTCGACGGCGCGCGCCTGCTGGCCGATGTGCGCCGCGTTTGCGAGGCCGCCATCGACTTCTGGCACGGCGGCAAAGGCAAACCGCCGCACAAACGCTATCTGTTCTTGCTCAACACGCTGGCCGAAGGCTACGGCGGCCTGGAGCACCGCCACAGCACGGCCCTGCTGTGCGCGCGCCAGGACTTGCCGCGCCAGGGCGGCGCCCCAGCGGGGCATTGCGCCGAAGGCTACGCGCGCCTGCTGGGACTGATCAGCCACGAATACTTTCACACCTGGAACGTCAAGCGCCTGCGTCCGCTGGAGTTTGCGCGCTACGACTACGGGCGGGAAAACCTCACGCCGCTGCTGTGGTTTTTCGAGGGCTTTACCAGCTATTACGACGACTTGCTGCTGCGCCGCGCGGGCCTGATCGACGATGCCGCCTACCTGCGCCTGCTGGGCAAATGCATCAATCAGGTGTTGCAGGCGCCGGGGCGCAAAGTGCAGTCGGTGGCGCAAGCCAGTGTGGACGCCTGGGTCAAGTACTACCGGCCCGACGCCAACACGCCCAACGCCACCATCAGCTACTACAGCAAAGGCGCGCTGGTGGCGCTGTGTCTGGATCTGACCTTGCGGCAAGAGGGCAAAACCACGCTGGATGAAGTCATGCGCGCACTGTGGCGGCGCTGCCGGGGCGGGCCGATGCAAGAGGCCGATCTGCTGGCCGTGCTGGCCGATCTGGCGGGCCGCCCGTTTGCCCCGGAAATCAGGCGCTGGGTGCATGGCACGCAGGATTTGCCGCTCCAGCCCCTGCTGGCCGCGCACGGCGTGCGCGTGCTGCAAGAGGCCGCGCCGCTGACGCAAACGCTGGGCTTGCGCGTGGCCCAATCCTGCGCGGCGACAGGCAGCATCGCCATCGAGACCGTGCTCGACGGCAGCCCCGCGTGGCAAGCGGGCTTTGCGCCCGGCGATGAATGGCTGGGCATGGAACTGCCGCCGGGCGCCAAACGCGCTGGCAAAAGCGCGCGCGCGCAAGGCTGGCGGCTGAAAACGCTGGACGAACTGCCGCTTTACGCGGGCGCGGCGCGCAAGATTGTGGCGCTGGTGGCGCGCGATCGCCAGTTGCTGCGCTTGCCGCTTGCCTTGCCCGGCAGTCCCGCCAAGGTCTGGCGCCTGACGTTTGACGGCGCTGCCGCGCCCGCCACCGGATGGCCAGGCCGTTGAGCCTTCAAACCGCGCTTGCCGCGCCCCCCGAAAGCGTGGCGCGTTTGGCGCGGGGCGGGCCTGACGCGCGCGCGCTGCTTGGCATTTTTTTGCTGGCGCTGCTGCTGCACGCGCTGGCGCTCGTCTGGCTGGGCGGCCTGCTGCAAGCGCCCAGCCAGCTTGAGGCGATGGCGCCCACGTTCTACACCCGCGCCATCGTGCCACAAGCGCCCGCCGCGCCACCAGAAGCCACGGCAGCGACCGCCGCGCGGCCTGCGGCCCAGAGCGCGCCCGGCGTGGTCAGTGCGCGGAAAGTGGCGGCGGGCGATGGCAAAACCCCAACCCCGCCGCCCGCGCCCCGGCAGCGCGCCAGTGCCCCAGCACCCAACCATGCCAGCGCGCCCGCGCCCCAAAGGGCCGCCGGTGGCTTGGCGCCCGATGGCGCGGCAAGTGCACCCGCTGCGGTCACCAGCGCGGCTGCGGCTGCGGTCGCGGCCAGCCAGCCAGCCGATGCCGATGTGCATGCTGATGCGGGTGAGGATGCGACGCGCGCGCCACTGGCGGCGGCCAGCGCGCCCGCCGCCACGGATGAAGAAACGCTGGCTTCCTGGCCCGGCGACACGCGGCTGACCTACAAACTTGGCGGCTATTACCGTGGCGAGCTGAACGGCGACGCGCAAGTGCTGTGGCAGCGCGACGGCGCGCGCTACCAGGCCGTGGTGCAACTGGACGTGGGCTTTTTGCTCAGCACGCGGCTGACCAGCCAGGGCCAGATCACGCCCGCGGGCCTGTGGCCCGAAGTCTACGAAGAACAAGTGCGCAAAAAATTGCGTGGCGTGCGTCTGGATACCGAATACGTGCGCCTGACCAACGGCGAGCGCGTGGCGCGGCCCGCCGACGTGCAGGACACGGCCAGCCAGTTTGTCGAATTGGGGCACCGTTTTGCCACCGGGCAAATCCGGCTCGAAGCGGGCGGGCAGGTGGATTTCTGGCTGGCGCGCCCGCGCGGCGTGGAGCTTTGGACTTACGACGTGCTGCGCGAAGAAACCCTTTACCTGCCGCGTCTGGGCAGCGTGCAGGCGTTTCACCTGAAACCGCGCCCGCTGGACAAACCCGGCGGCAGCATCACGGCTGAAATCTGGTTTGCGCCCAGTCTGCAATACCTGCCGGTGCGCATACGGCTCAATCAGGGCGAAGACACTTACATGGATTTGCTGGTCGACAAAATCGAGCAACGCCAGGAAAATCCTGATTAAAACCACCGTCAGCGCGCGCGCCGGTGTCACGCGATGAATTTTGATCCCAACACAACAAGCGCCAGCAAAACAAGGACCATGGATGCTGTTTTTTGCCTGGCTTCATCGGCCATGACGATGAGAGTGATTTGAATGAAAACCATGATGCCGCAAACCAGTGCGATGAAAACCAGATTGTTCCCCGCTGTGTCCTCAAACCCATGGGCGGTTGCGGCGGCCGTACCCGGATTGCCCTGCGCACTTTGACCCGTAGCGTCCTCAAACCCATGGGCGGCGGCGAGTTCAGCTTCCAGCATCCAGTCGTATTTGTTGGCCGGGACAATAATCACGACAAATGCGCCCAGCACATAAACCATGTGCGCGATCACGCGGAGAAAATTTTTCATGGAATTTCCAATTCTCTTTGCGGGGCAAAATGCGCCAGCGCGCCCGGAATTCGACGGTAAAATGCGCGCGCCGCGGCGGCTTGGCTGGCCGCGCCATTGTAACCGAGCGCGCTTTTGCAAAAAACGCCTTGCCATCTGCCGCGCAGCGCGGTGCAGCAGCGCCCGCCTGAAACGATTTTGAAACTGTTTTTTTGAAAAGGAAAAAACGCCAATGACCGATTCTCCGGACAACATCACGCTCAACGAGGCCGCGCGGCGCTTTGAATGGCAGGTGCAGGGGCGCATGGCGCGCATTGATTTCACGCGCTTTGACGGTGGCATTGCCTATGAACACACGGTGGTGCCCAAGGCGCTTGAAGGCCGCGGCATTGGCAGCGCGCTGGCGCGGCACGCGCTGGACTACGCCGCAAAACACGGTCTGAAGGTGCGGCCCGACTGCTCTTTTGTGCGGGCCTACATCGACCGCCATCCGCAGTACCGGCCCATCTCGCTGGCGCACGACGCCGGGGCTTGAGGCGCGCGCGCAATCAAGGCAAAATGCTATCAACTCAATAGCGCGGGAATCAGAAATGCAGGCTTTGACCGGAAATCAGGCAGCGGCGGCGGCGGTGCGGGCGGCGCGCAAAGCGCCAGTCTGGGCATCCGGAGGGGTGTGGCTGGCGCTGCTGCTGTTGGCGCTGGTGCTGGGCGGCTGCGCCACGCGCGGCGGTGGCACTGGCACATCGTCCATGCCGGCTCTCAGGCTCGATCCAGCCGGGCGCGAGGCCGTGGTCGCCCAGGCCATGATGCTGGTCAACACGCCTTATACCTACGGCGGCAACACGCCGCGCGGCGGTTTCGATTGCTCGGGCCTGGTGCAATACGCCGTGGCTTCGGGCGCGGCGGGTGGGCAGAGCTTGCCGCGCAGTACCGCGCAATGGGCCGCGGTCAGCACGCCAGTGCAGTCCGGGCGCATGCAACGCGGTGATCTGGTGTTTTTCAATACGTCGGGCCGGACTTATTCCCACATGGGCATTTACGTGGGCGGCGGGCAGTTTGTGCACGCGCCGTCCTCGGGCGGCACGGTGCGCAAGGACAGCATGAACAGTCCCTATTACGCGCAGCGTTTCGTGGGCGCGCGCACGGTGTTCAAGAAATAGGCCGCGCCGCGCGCGGGCAAGATGGCGCGCGGCTCAAGCCGCACTGTCTGGCGGCGATGGCGGGCGCTGCTGCCCGCCTTCTTTCAGGCGGGCGCGCAGCGAATGCGGCAGCGCCTCGGTAATGGTTACGTCCACCATTTGGCCCACCAGTTTGTCGGCATCAAGGCCCGCCGCGCTGAAGTTGACGATGCGGTTGCATTCGGTGCGGCCCATCAGTTCGCTGGCGTTTTTGCGCGACGCGCCCTCCACCAGAATGCGCTGCACCGTGCCCACGCGGCTGGCGCTGATGGCGCGCACCCGGGTTTCGATGGCCGCTTGCAGCATCTGCAAGCGTTTGAGCTTGACCGCGTGTGGCGTGTCGTCGTGCAAATTGGCGGCGGGCGTGCCGGGGCGCGGGCTGAAGATGAAGCTGAAACTGGCGTCGTAGCCCACATCCTCGATCAGCTTCATCAGGCGGGCAAAGTCGTCGTCGGTCTCGCCAGGAAAGCCGACGATGAAATCGCTGGACAGGCTGATGCCAGGCCGCACGGCGCGCAGTTTGCGGATGATGCTCTTGTACTCCATGGCGGTGTAGCCGCGTTTCATGGCCATGAGGATGCGGTCTGAGCCATGCTGCACGGGCAAGTGCAGGTGACTGACCAGTTGCGGCACGTGGCCGTAGGCGTCGATGAGCCGCTGCGTGAACTCGTTGGGATGGCTGGTGGTGTAGCGGATGCGCTCAATGCCCGCAATGGCGGCCACGTACTCGATGAGCAGCGCAAAATCGGCCAGCTCGCCGGTCGCGCCCATCCTGCCGCGGTAGGCATTGACGTTCTGCCCGAGCAGGTTGACTTCCTTGACGCCCTGGTCGGCCAGATCGGCCACCTCGGTCAGCACATCGTCAAACGGGCGGCTGAACTCTTCGCCGCGCGTATAGGGCACCACGCAGTAGCTACAGTATTTGGAGCAGCCTTCCATGATGGACACAAAAGCCGACGCGCCAGTCACGCGCGCTGGCGGAAGGTGGTCGAATTTTTCGATCTCGGGAAACTGCACATCCACCTGCGGCTGATTGAGCCGCTTGCGTTTCGACAGCAAATCAGGCAGGCGGTGCAAGGTCTGCGGGCCGAACACAACATCCACGAAAGGCGCGCGGCGGATGATCTCGGCGCCCTCCTGGCTGGCCACGCAGCCGCCCACGCCAATGAGCACGCCTTTTTCCTTGAGGTGCTTGATGCGCCCGAGGTCTGAAAACACCTTCTCCTGCGCCTTCTCGCGCACCGAACAGGTGTTGAACAAAATCAGATCGGCCTGCTCGGGATCATCGGTCAGCGCGTAGCCATCGGCGGCGGCCATCAGGTCTGCCATCTTGTCCGAGTCGTACTCGTTCATCTGGCAGCCAAAGGTCTTGATGAAAACTTTGCGGGGCATGCGGACAGCCCTTGAAGCGGGCAATAAGGGCGAAAAAGCGGATGGGCGAAACAGCCGGGCTGGCGGCGCGCCATGCGGCGCTGTCGCTCGGATCAAAGCGCGTTCAGGCGAGAGGGTGGCAGGTTGCAGCGGTTCATGGTATGCGTCCAGAGGCTGAAAAGAAACAGTGTCCACACCAGCGGAAAACCGAAAGGCCCACCAGCAGCAAACAGCGCGCACTGCCCGGTGTGGAAAAGCAAAGCACCGGTGCATGGCGCCCCGACTGCGGGCAAAAACTTGGTGGCGCTTCACGGATTCGAACCGCGGACCTGTGGATTATGATTCCATCGCTCTAACCGACTGAGCTAAAGCGCCAGAGCCGGGAATTATAGCGTCATGGGCGCGCCCTGAAAACACGTTGTAAAGCCCGCGGGCGCCATGGCGCGTCGCCGTGCGGTTGGCATGGACAGGGTCACGGTACGCGCCGCCCTGCGCCGCACGGTCAGAAGAAAACTCCTGCCGGTTGCCGGGCGCGCTGCCATGAAAAAAAACGCCGCTCCGGTGTGTGGAGCGGCGTTCGGTTCAACCCTTGTGTCCCGCATGTGTGGCGGGGCGGGCTTTGCCACCGGTGCCAAAAACCTGCTCAATAAATTTGTGCCCCGCGCGTAGACGGGGCGGTGGTTTTTATGGAACCGGGGTTAGTTTGGGCTGCCGCTGGTTTCAAAGGGCAGTTGTACTTCGCGCAGGTCTTGGCGGGTTTCGACGAGGATCAGCGGGCCTTCGTCCAGTACGACGGGCGCGGGGCATTCGCGCGGGATGTGTACGGGTTTGGGTTCGGCGGCCATGGCAGCCTGGGCGGCGGCGATTTTGCTGGCGTCGGAGTTGATCCATTGCAGTCCGGCGTTGCTGGCCAGTTGCTGGAGTGAGTCGAGCGGCAGTTCGTAGCGGCCCACGGTGGGCATGGTGTTGCCGTTTGCTGACGGTTGTTGCCCGGGTGTTGTTGGCGCGCTGGGTTGCGCGTGTGGCGGGGGCGGCGGGGGCGGCGGGGTGCGCGGCGCGACTGGCGCGGCGCTGGCAGCCGTGGCAGGGGCGTTGTCAAGCGCGTCAGGACGAGGCGCTGCCGCCGCCACGGTTGTTGCTGGCGTTTGAGGCGCTGTTGTTTGGGGCGCGCCGGGTTGCGTGCGGCTGAAGTAGGAGCGCGGCGCGTCAGTGTCTGCGGCGGCAGGTTCGGCGTTCAGGGGCGCGGTGTCGGCATCGGGTTGCCATGGCGGTGGTTCGGCACTGCGTCGGTTGCGGTTGGCGTGGCGGTTGTTGCCAGCGCGTTCGCCGCGGTCGCCGGTTTCGCTTGCCTGGGCGCGCGCGCTTTGGGCTGCGGTTTCGATGGCGGCGTTGGCTGCGGCTGCGGCCTGGTCTTGGGGTGACGATGACGGGTGTTGCTGCTGCGTTGGCGGCGAGGCGTTGTCGTCGTTTTCCAGGTTGTTGTCAGGGCCGCCGCGCAAGGCGCTGTCGCGTTCGGTGCGTCGGTTGCGTGTTCCGCCCCGGCGGTTGCGGTTGTTTGCCCGGTTGTTGTCACCATCGGTTTGTGGTGGCGCGGCGTTTTCGGCTGGGTTGGCCGGGGGTTGCTGGGCGTTGTTTTGGCGTTCAATGCCGGTTTCGTCGCGTTCGCCATTGCGGCGTGGGCGGCGGCGGTCGCGCCGGTTGTCGTCGCTGCCGCGTTCGTCGGCATAGGCCGCGATGTTCTGGCCGTTGCCGCCGCTGCGGCCGCCCCGGTTGTTGCGCCCGCCCCGGCGGCGGTTGTCGCCACGTTCGCGCGATTCGGGTGTTTTGGCCGGGGTTGCGGCCTCTGGCAAGGCGGCGCTGGCGGGTGTGTTGTCGGCGCTGTCAGCCGCGCCGACAAAGAGGTTTTTCAGCCAGCCAAGAAATCCGCCACCGCTGGCGGCTGCCGCAGGGGTGGTTTCTTGCGCGACGGCGGCAGTGGCGGGCGCTTCGGGTTTGGGCGCGCCGCTGGCGGGTTTGGGGGCAGCTTGCGGCGCGGGCAGTTCTGGCAGTACGCCTTTGATGACGGGCGTTTGGCGGTTGGTGGGTTCCTGGCTGCGGCGGGTGACTGTGGTGGGGTCTTCAAATTCTTCGGCCTGCTGGTAGCTCGCTTGCAGCGAGTCCAGCAGCGGGTCGTCGTGTTTGAGGCGGTCGAGTTTGTAGTGCGGGGTTTCCAGTGTTTTGTTGGGCACCAGTGTGACGTTGACGCGCTGTTTGAGTTCGATTTTTGCGATTTCGGTGCGCTTTTCGTTGAGCAGGAAGCTGGCGACTTCGACCGGGACCTGTACGGTGACGGCGGCGGTGTTGTCTTTCATGGCTTCTTCCTGGATGATGCGCAGGATTTGCAGGGCGCTCGATTCGGTGTCGCGCACGTGGCCCGATCCGCCGCAGCGCGGGCAGGGTACGGATGCGCCTTCACTGAGCGCGGGTTTGAGGCGCTGGCGGCTCATTTCCATGAGGCCGAATTTGCTGATGGAGCCAAATTGCACGCGGGCGCGGTCTTGGCGCAGGGCGTCGCGCAGGCGGTTTTCCACTTCGCGACGGTTTTTGGCTTCTTCCATGTCGATGAAGTCGATGACGATCAGGCCGCCCAGATCGCGCAGGCGCATCTGGCGGGCGACTTCGTCGGCGGCTTCGAGGTTGGTGCGGGTGGCGGTTTCTTCGATGTCGCCGCCCTTGATGGCGCGCGCGGAGTTGACGTCGATGGCGACCAGGGCTTCGGCGTGGTCGATGACGACGGCGCCGCCCGATGGCAGGGTGACGGTGCGGCTGTAGGCCGATTCGATCTGGTGTTCGATCTGGAAGCGCGAGAACAGCGGCGCGTTGTCGCGGTAACGCTTGACGCGCGATGCGTATTCGGGCATCACGTGGCTCATGAACTGGTGCGCCTGTTCGTAGATGTCGTCGGTGTCGATCAGGATGTCGCCGATGTCGTCGTTGAAGTAGTCGCGGATGGCGCGGATGACCAGGTTGCTTTCCATGTAGATCAGGAAGGCGCCTTTGCCGCTTTTGGCGGCGCCGTCTATGGCTTCCCAGAGTTTGAGCAGGTAGTTCAGGTCCCACTGCAATTCGGGCGCGGAGCGGCCAATGCCGGCGGTGCGGGCAATGATGCTCATGCCCCGGGGGTATTCGAGCTGGTCCATGGCTTCTTTCAGCTCGGCGCGGTCGTCGCCCTCAATGCGGCGGCTGACGCCGCCACCGCGCGGGTTGTTGGGCATGAGCACCACGTAACGGCCCGCCAGGCTGACGAAGGTGGTCAGTGCGGCGCCCTTGTTGCCGCGCTCTTCTTTTTCGACCTGGACCAGCAGCTCCTGGCCTTCCTTGATGACTTCGTGGATGCGCGCCTGGCTGGCCGGTACGCCTTCGGCAAAGTATTGGCGCGATATTTCCTTGAACGGCAGAAAGCCATGGCGCTCTTCACCATAATCGACAAAGCAAGCCTCCAGCGAAGGCTCGACGCGGGTGACCACGGCCTTGTAGATGTTGCCCTTGCGCTGTTCGCGCCCGGCGATTTCGATCTCGTAGTCCAGCAGCTTTTGCCCGTCGACGATGGCCAGTCGGCGCTCTTCGGTCTGGGTCGCATTGATTAGCATTCTTCTCATGCTGCGAATTCCTTGTTTCTAGTACAGCAAAACGCCCGCAAGCGGGCCAACCGATGCCAGGCAGGCAGCGGCGCGCTGAAACGGGGAATGGCCGAAAGCGCCTGCGCCAAGCCAGCCGCACAAGGCTGGGCTGGCAAAGCGGCGTGTCGCCGAAACCGCGGTGCGCGGTTTCGGTGGCCGCGCTGCTCGTCAAGCGGTGCTGGCGTGTGGATGGGAGCGAGTGTGCCAACAGGGGCAAGGCACAGCAGCCACGCCATCCGTGGCTGGCCGCTGCGCTGGCTCCGCGCTGACACCGGGGCTGCTGCTGGCGCCAGCGGCCAGCGCCCCGCGCGCGCGGCCAGCAGGCCCGCGCCAGAGGTTCAGCAGCCAAACGATCAGCAACATGTGTCTTGTCTCGCTCGAATCCGGCTCGCAGATCAGACTTTTGGGTCATGGCCTGCCAGCCTTTGGGTATTCCATGTTTCAAAAAAGCCCTGTACAGCCCCGTGCCGGGTCGCTCACCTGCCACAACGGCAGCGCCGCGCTGGTTTTCAAAAGCAGGCAAATGTGACATTTGCCCGCAAACCCCGCCTTGCACTGCACTTGTTTGGGCGGCGCGCGACGCGCGCGCGGGCCATGCAGGACTTTTTCTGGTTTCATCGCGTCGCGCCGCGCTTGGGTCAAAAGGCTGTCTGAATGAAATGGCCTGACTGACCGGCCACGCATGGGCATCGACCTGGTACCGGCGTCGCCTCCCGTGGCAGGGGCAATGGAACTACACTGTGTCTCACACACAGGCCCGAGAGCCAATGTGCCTCTTGTCCATTGATAATTCAACCACTTACCGGCGACTGCCAGTGAACCGCATTATAAGTGTCAACGCCGCCGGAGCCGATCTGGCCGCCGCCGCCAGGGCGGAAGTCGTCTGGCTTACGGTGGATGCCGAAAGCGCCGGCCAGCGGCTGGACAATTTTTTGCTCCGGCACCTCAAGGGCGTGCCCAAAACCCATGTGTACCGCATCATCCGCTCGGGCGAGGTGCGCCTGAACAAAGGCCGCGCCGCCGCCGCCAGCCGCGTGTCGGCGGGCGATGTAGTGCGCGTGCCGCCGGTGCGCGTGGCCGCGCGCGCAGATGCCGCCGCTGCCTTGGCGCTGCCGCTGCCGCCCGCGCGGGAATTTCCGGTGCTGCTGGAAGACGATTGCCTGCTGGCCATCGACAAACCCGCTGGCGTGGCGGTGCATGGCGGCTCTGGCGTGAGCTTTGGCGTCATTGAACAACTGCGCCGCGCCCGGCCACAGGCCCGGTTTTTGGAACTGGTGCACCGGCTCGACCGCGAAACCAGCGGCATCCTGCTGCTGGCAAAAAAGCGCGGCGCGCTCAAAGCGTTGCAAGCGCAATTTCGCAACCGCCAGACCGGCAAAACCTATCTGGCCCTGGTATTGGGGCAATGGAGCGCGTCCAGGCGCGTCATTGACGCGCCGCTGCGCAAACACCTGATCGAAAACGGCGAGCGCCGCGTCAAAATCACCACTGGCGACGACGCCGATGGCATGCGCGCCATCACCCTGGTGCGCGTGGCCCGGCGCCTGGCCGACATGACCTTGCTTGAAGTCAGCATCAAAACCGGCCGCACGCACCAGATCCGCGTACATCTTGCCAGTTGCGGCCACCCCATTGCGGGAGATGACAAATACGGCGATTTCGAGCGCAACAAAGCCTTGCAAAAACAGGGGCTAAAGCGCATGTTCCTGCACGCGTGGAAGCTGCGCTTTGAGCACCCCGCCACTGACCCTGGCGGCGGCGATCAAGGCGACGACGACGGCGCCACCGCTGCCGCCACCGCGGGCGCGCCGGTGCAACTGCAAGCGCCGCTGCCGCCCGATTTGCAGCAGTTCCTCTCCAGCCTCAAACCCGCCTTGCCATGAACCGACCCCGCCAATTCGACCTGATTGCCTTCGACTGGGACGGAACCCTGTTCGACTCCACCGCCATCATCGCGCGCTGCATCCAGCAAGCCGTGGTAGACGTGGGCGGCCAGAAACCCGCCGACGAAGCGGCGGCCTACGTCATCGGCATGGCGCTTTTGCCCGCGCTTGCCAAAGCCGCACCCGACGTACCGCCCGAAAAATACCCCGCCCTCTCCGAGCGTTACCGCCACCACTACCTTGCCCGGCAAAACGAAATCAGCCTGTTCCATGGCGTACTGCCCATGCTGCACGCGCTGAAAAACCGCCACCACTGGCTCGCGGTAGCCACCGGCAAAAGCCGGCGCGGGCTGGACGAGGCGCTGCGCCTCTCTGGCCTGCGCGCGCTCTTCGACGACTCTCGCACCGCCGACGAAACCGCGGGCAAACCCAACCCGCGCATGCTGCACGAACTGATGCGCCAGTACGGCGCGGCCCCCGAGCGCACCCTGATGATTGGCGACACCACTCACGACCTGCAAATGGCCCGCAACGCCGGTTGCGCCAGCGTGGGCGTCAGCTATGGCGCGCACGCGCCACAGACCTTCGCGGCGCTCGGCCCGCGCTTTATCGCCCACTCGGTGGCCGACCTGCACGCCTGGCTGGACGAACACGCCTGAAGCCCCGTGCATCCAGAAAAACACTCCCCCGCCAACGCCCCCCATAACAGCCCTGTCACCGCGCACGCGCATAATGCAGCCCGGCGCTGCCCCTGGCGCACGCATGCAGCCGGGGCAGCATGGTTGGCGCCAGAAAGCGACACCTGCTTGTTGAACAAAACACAGCACGCGAAGCCCGCTGGCGCGGCATGTCAAGGCAACCGCGCGTTGCCAAGAGGAGGTTAAAAATGGTCCCAAGCAATGAAAATCACGCCCTGGCCGATGCGATGGTAGAAAACGTCCCGTTCGACGAACTCCAGATCGGACAAACGGCCAGCCTGACACGCAAAGTGGAACGCACCGACATCCAGGCCTTTGCCGCCGTCTCTGGCGACACCAACCCCGTACACATGGACGAGGCCTACGCCGAAACCACGCTGTTCAAGGGCATCATCGCGCACGGCATGCTCAGCGCCGCGCTCATCTCCTCGGTACTGGGCAACCAGTTGCCTGGACCGGGCAGCATCTATCTGGAACAGGGCATGCGCTTTTTCCGCCCGGTACACGTGGGCGATACGCTCACCGTCTCGGTCACCGTCATCAGCAAGAACGAAGCCAAAAAACAAGCCGAATTCGACTGCCTGGTGCTCAACCAGAAGGGCGAAAAAGTCGTCTCCGGCGTCGCGCGCATCCTGGTGCCCACAGAGAAACTGCGCGTACCCAAAATCAGCGCGCCAG
>JAISNB010000005.1 GCA_031276435.1 Burkholderiaceae bacterium
ACAACACCGACACCAACGGTTTTGACTATAAACGATACCCGAATCCTCCAGTTGTCGGCACTGAAGGTACTAAAGGCAAGATTGCCAAAATAGTCCTCAATGCCATCCGGCCTGGCGGCGGCGCTTGCGGCATTCCCGCCGCTGTGCCCATTGACTCCAAAGGCTGGCTGCTGGCACTGGCGGCTTTGCTGTCGGTCATGACCGCGCTCGGGTTTCGCAACCGGCACGCTTGAATGGCCCGTTGTTTGACGTGTGGCCCAAGACTGATAAAGCGCCGTGGCAGCCGCCCCGCTGCCGCGGCGTTTTGTTTTGTGGCGCAGGCTGTTGTCTGGATTTCTGGATTGCCGCGTCACGCTGCGCGTTCCTCGCAATGACGGAAAATCTGGATATTGCTCGTTGGTGGCAGAAGCGCCCCTCACTCAACCCTCCCCCTCGAGAGCGAGGGCAAAGAATGGATGCGCCGTGCCTGCCTTCCCCTTTCCTTTAAGGGAGAGAGTGCCCTGAAGGAGCGAGAGAGGGCACCGCCGCAACATCAATCCAGGCACTGCGTTTTTTGTGTGGGAGTTCCCTCACACAACCCTCTCCGAGAGCAACCGTGTTTGCTGCTGCGCCCTCTCCGCCATTGCAACCACAGTCCACCTCGTTGTCATTGCGAGGGCCGTTAGGCCCGTGGCAGTCCATCGACTTTCATCTGGGCGACACCTTTCCCGTTTGCCGCCCCTCACCCCACGGGAGCGAGAGGGTGCGTGGATTGCCGTGTCGCTTCGCTCCTTGCCAATGGCGGGATTGGGGCGGCGCGTGCAGCAGACCGGACGCGCATCTTTTCGCGCACAATGCGCCCATGCCTGTTTTGTTGTTGGCGCAACTGGAGAGTCTGGATTGAACACGCTGCCCGCGCCAGTGCCCGCCGCGCCGCACGCCGCGCAAAAGCCGCGTGTGCTGCACTTTGTGACCGGGGGGTTTTCGGGCGCCACGCAGGTGGCCATTGATTTGGTGCGCGCGCATTTGCGGGGTGGCCAGTTCGAGTCGCTGCTGGTGTTGCGCCGCAAGGCGGGCGCGCATACGCGGCAGCGGATCGCGGATTTGCGCGCGCAGGGCGTGGATGTGCGCACGGTCACGGGCGTGGCGCATGCCGCCACCATCTGGAGCCTGGCGCGCCAGTGCCGCGCGTTCAGGCCCGATATTCTGGCGGCGCATGGCTTTAGCGAGCACCTCTGGGGACGCTGCGCGGGTTTGCTGGCCGGGGTGCCGCACCTGGTGCATGTGGAGCACAGCCCGCGCGAGCGTTATACCGCCTGGCGGCTCTGGCAGGCGCGTTGGCTGGCCGCGCGCACCGATCGCATCGTCGGCTGCTCTGAAGGGGTGCGCCAACGCCTGCTGGAGCTGGGTTTTGACGCGGGCAAGACCATCGCCATTCCCAACGGCATTCATCTGGACGCTTATTGGCCCGCGCGGCCCCGGCCCTTGCTGCAAAGACAGGCGGGCATTGTGATGCTGGCGCGCTTTTCGCGCCAGAAAGACCACGCCACGCTGCTTGGCGCGGTGGCTTTGCTGCGCGCGCGCGGCCTGAGGCCGCCGGTGCTGCTGGCCGGTGGCGGCAAACCGCGTTATTTGCGCCGCGCCATGCGCCTGGCAGCCGAGCTTGGTCTGCAAGAGCAGGTACGCTTTCTGGGCGTGGTGGGCGATGTGGCTGGCCTGCTCATGAACCACCGCATTTGCGCGCTGTGCACCCATTACGAGGGCATGCCGCTGGCCGTGCTGGAAGGCATGGCCGCGGGCTGCGCCGTCATTGGCAGCGCGGTCCCGGGCATGCGGGACGTGATTGAAGACGGGCGCAACGGCGTACTGGTTGCCGAGCCAGCCGCGCCCGCCTGGGCCGACGCGCTGCAACGGTTGCTGACAGAGCCGGCGCAGGCGCAGCACATGGCGCATCAGGCGCGCGAGGACGCGCTGGCGCGCCACAGCCACACCCTGATGGCGCAGCGCTACGAGGCCATGTTCGCGCAATTGCTGCTGCCGCCGCAAACCATGGCTGGACAAGCAATGGCCGCCCCAGCGGAGCCGCGGCCATGAGTGCGGCGGCGCAACAAACCGGGAGCGCGGGCGCGCTGGCGGCGGCGCAGCAGCAGCCATCTTTCTGGCTGAGCGTGCTGGTTCCGGTCTACAACGTCGAGGACTGGGTTGCGCAATGCCTGGACTCCATCCGGGCGGCGCTGCTGGCGCTGCCGCCCGGGCAGGCGGCGGGTGTCGAGGTGTTGCTGCTCAATGACGCCTCCAGCGATGCGTCGTGGCACATCGTCCAGCAAATGGCTGCGCAATGGCCGCCATGTGGACACCTGGCCCTGATGGCGCACCCGCGCAACCGGGGCCTGAGCGCGGCGCGCAACACCTTGCTCGATGCGGCGCGCGGCGAATACGTCTGGTTTCTGGACTCCGACGACAAACTCATGCCCCAGGCCATGGCCGCACTGCATCGCCACCTGCATGCCGCTGGCGCGTCAGGCCAAAAACCCGATCTGCTGATGTGCGACTTCCAGATCTGGCGATCGCGCCCGCGCTGCAAACACCGGCTGCGCGGCGAGCTGCACCGCAGCAGCTTCGCGGGCGCGGCCACCGCATTCAGCAGTGACCGGCGCGCGCTCATGCTGGGCCTGTTGCGCCGGGGACAAATGCACATCTGGTCGAAAATCACGCGCCGCGCCCTGTGGGGCAGCGACTTGCGGTTTGCCGAAGGCGCGTATTTTGAGGACATGCAACTCGTCCCCCGACTGGCCTTGCACTGCCAGAGCTTTGCTTACGTGCCCCAGGTGTGGGTGGCCTACCGGCAGCACGGGCGCAGCATTTTGTCTGGCATGAACCTGCGCAAGGCGCAAGACCTCAGCGCCGCGCTCTTGCAGGCGCGCGACCAGTGGCAAAGCGGCGGTGCGACGCCACCGCCACCGGGCGAGCCAGAAATGGCCTTTGCCTTCAGCCACCTGGCGGCGCGCAACTTCATCGGGGCCATGCGCTATGTTTGCAACGCGCGCAACGGGCTGGACGCGCGCGCGCAACAAGCCAGCGGCGCGCAATTTTGGGCCAACTGGCAAAACACCGCCTTGCTGCCAGCGGGCCAGCTTTTGCGCCAGTATGCGCGGCGCGGCCAGCTTTGGCGCGCCATGCGCTTTGGCTACTGGATGCGGCGCGCCCAGAAAATGGCGGCGCACCTGAAGGACGCCGCGCCATGAGCAGCAGTGGCGGCAAACTCAAACTGCAAGCCGAACTGGCGCTGGCGCGCGTGCTGCGTCCCTGGTTCGTCCATCAAGAACAACCGGGGCCGCCGCCCGCGGCGCTGCAAAGCCAGCCCTGGGTTTTTGGCGCGCCCCAGAGCGCCGTGGCGCGCGCAACGCCCAATGCAATCCCCAAAATCATCTGGGCCTACTGGGACGGGCCTGACACGCCGCTGCTGGTGCAAAAATGCGTCGCCGTGTGGCGCGCGCTGCATCCCGACTTTCAAATCCACGTGCTGGACGCGCAAACCCTGGGCGACTTCATCGCCCAAGCGCAAATTCCCCAAGCCTTGCGCGGCGCGGCGGCATCCGCACAAAAAAAATCGGACTGGCTGCGCCTGCGCTTGCTCAGCCAATACGGTGGCATCTGGCTGGACGCATCCATCATCCTGACGCAACGGCTGGACTGGATGCTGCGCGCGCAGCAGCAATGGCAAGCCGATTGCGCGGGCTTTTACTTGCAGCGATTCACCAGCAACCCGCAATTTCCCGTCATCGAAAACTGGGCCATGGCCGCCCCGCCCCAAAGCGCGTTCATCATGGCCGCGGCCCGCGAATTCGAACAACACGCGCTGCCAGAAGGCAGCGCCAGCAGCGGCTACACCGCTCATCTGCGCGCGCTGGGCATTTACGACGCGCTGCGACAAAACATCGACGACCCCGAATACCTCAGCATGCACCTGGCGCTGCAACGTGTTTTACAAGACCCGGGGGCAAACTACCGCCTTGCCTTGTGGAAAGCCGAAGACACGGCTTACTGGTTCCACCAGCGCG
Organism: Burkholderiaceae bacterium; assembly: GCA_031276435.1. Taxonomy (GTDB): domain Bacteria; phylum Pseudomonadota; class Gammaproteobacteria; order Burkholderiales; family Burkholderiaceae_C; genus Ottowia. The sequence goes on from JAISNB010000005.1 coordinate 4,041, forward strand.
CTGGCTGGAATCGCGCGCGACTCAAAATCAACCTCTTGCTCAAAAAAGCGCCCGACGCCATGCCGCCGCTGATCAAACTGCGCAAGCCGGACAGGCGCAAACTGGACGATTACCTGCGCGCGCGGCTTTACAGCCCCGAAAGTGTGGTGGGACGCTGTTTGCTGGGCGCGCCGGGGCAAAAGCCGTAAGTTTCTGAAGCCGTGCGAATGGTCATTCGCACGCGCGCGTCATGCGCGCCGCCTCGCCATGTAGCAACCGGGCGGCGCGCCAAGCGCCTTGCGGAACATTTTGACGAAGCTGCCCGCGCTTTCGTAGCCCAGGCCATCGGCCACTTGCTGCACCGTGGCGCCAGCGCCCAGCCACTTGAGCGCCAGCATGAGGTGCAGTTGCTGGCGCCAGCGGCCAAAGCTCATGCCGGTCTCGCGCGCAAGCAGGCGCGCGAGCGTGCGTTCGCTCAGCCCCGCGCGCCGCGCCCATGTCTGGATGGTGCCGCGGTCGGCAGGGTCGTCCATGATCGCGTCGACAATTTTGCGCAGCCGCGCGTCGCCTGGCATGGGCAGGTGCAAGTGGCCCATGGGCGCCAGCGCCAGTTCATCGAGCAGCAGCGTCATCAGGCGCGATTCCATGCCGCCTTCCGCATAGAGCGCGGGCAGGCTGGCCGAGCGGATCAGCAGCTCGCGCAGCAGCGGCGTGGTCGCAAGCGCGCAGCACTGCTTGGGCAGATGGGTGGCGGCGCGCGGGTCGATGAAGACGATGTAGCACTCGATCGTGCCAGCGGCCTTGGCCTTGTGCCGCATGCCCGCCGGAATCCAGAGGGCGTTTTGCGGCGGCATGACCCAAAGCGCGTTGGCGACTTCGCAGGTAATGACGCCGCGCAGCGTCAGCACAAGTTCGCCCTTGGGGTGGCGGTGAAAGTCCATTTTTTCCCGCCACTCGAAGTGTTCCGCCACAACGCCAGCGGCGCCAACGGTCACCACGGGCCGGGGCACATGGTCGGGGTCAACCCAGTCAACCGGGTCGGGGTGTTCGTTCAAAAGAGGCATCGGGACCGATCAGGCAAAGCCGGGGCAGGCGGGCGGGTCGCATCAATTGGCAGGATGGGCACATATTTTGGCCTTGTTGACCAATGCCGCCAGAGCTTTTTTTGCCTACGATGCCTCAAACGGCCAGCGGGTTGGCCGAAACCACCATTTTCCGAAAGGACACCAGCACATGAATTCATTGAGCACAGGGCGCGTTGCCCAAACCTTGCAGCGGCTTTTTCAGGAAGCCGATCTGGCCGACCGGGCACTGATGGCGCAGTTTGCCCAAGCCGAAGACAGTGAGCAATTGGCGCACCTTGCCGCAGAGCGCCGCGATGTCCGGAGCTTTTACCGGAACTACGCGGACAATTTTCTGAACGTCATGCCCGAATACGGCCTGTTTCTCTACCAGTGCGCCCGCATGCGCCAGGCGACGCGGATTGTTGAGTTTGGCACGTCGATGGGCATATCCACCATTTACTTGGCCGCGGCGCTGCGGGACATGGGCGGCCGCGGCCACCTGATTGGCACCGAGCTGGAGCCGGGCAAGGCGGCACGCGCGCGCGCCAATCTGGAAGCGGCCGCGCTGGCCGATCTGGTCGAAATCCGCGTGGGCGACGCGCGCGATACGCTCGCCGATGTGGGCGGCAAAATCGATCTGGTGCTGCTCGACGGCGCGTTCAGCCTCTACCTGCCGGTGCTGAAACTGCTTGAGCCGCACTTGAAATCGGGCACGCCTGTTCTCGCGGAAAACGCTTTCGATCAGGACAACAACGAATATCTGGCCTGCGTGCGCAATCCGGCCAACGGCTACCTCTCGCAGCCCGTTCCCGTCAGCGCGGGCCGG